>LJUP01000201.1 GCA_001303955.1 Bacteroides sp. SM23_62
TGCAGGCGCCTGGTGGAATCAGGATTGGACCGGATCATTATTTCCCTGGATGGCACCGATCAGGAATCATACAACAAATACCGCATGGGAGGGGATTTCGAAAAGGTCATCAAAGGTATCAGGATGCTGTCTGAGGCAAGGCAGGGAAACAGGAAACCTTATATTATCATACAATTCCTGGTTTTCAGACATAATCAGGACCAGGTGGCTGAGATCAGAAGGCTTGGCAAAAGGCTGGGTGCTGACCGGGTGATTATAAAATCAGCCCAGATCGAATATCCTGAATCGATACATGAATGGATGCCGGTCCACAAAAAGTACAGGAGGTACAGGAGAGATAACCAGGGGGAATGGAAGCTGGGAGGTAAGCTGAAAAACCGATGCCGGCGCTTGTGGCACACAACCGTTATTACCACTGACGGACTGGTGGTACCATGCTGCTTTGATAAACTGGCAAAATATCCAATGGGTTCCGTTGGAACAGGAACCATCAGCCAGATCTGGAAGAACACGGAATACAATGATTTCAGGAAAAAAATACTGGGCAACCGAAAAGAAACAGTGATCTGCACCAATTGTACCGAGGGGATAGGCAGGATCTACCGTTGATTTGAATGATATCAGACCGTCATGATGTCATTTTCCTTCGCCTCAATGATCTTGTCCACCTTCTCAATATATTCATCAGTGAGTTTCTGTACTTCACTCTCACCGTTTTTTTCTTCGTCTTCAGGCAATCCGTCCTTTTGAAGCTGCTTTAACTCATCATTTGCATCCCTGCGGGCGTTCCTGACCCCCACCTTGGTGTCTTCCCCTTCATGCTTTACCTGCTTGACAAGATCCTTCCTTCTCTCTTCGGTCAGGGGAGGGATATTCAGTCGGATGATTTCCCCGTTGTTTTCGGGTGTAATTCCTATATTGGCTTGCATGATGGCCTTTTCAATAGGCTGAATCATGTTTTTCTCCCATGGCTGTATGGCAACGGTTTTTACGTCGGGTGTGCCGATATTTGAGACCTGGGTAAGCGGTGTCATCACACCGTAATACTCAACCATGATGCCATCCACAATTCGTGGTGTGGCTTTTCCGGCCCGGATCTTACCCAGTTCATTTTCCAGGTGCCTGATGGATTTATCCATTTTCGCACGAGTATCATCAAGAACCATTTTTACGAGTTCATCCATGGCTGTTGATTTTATTGTTTTTCAGCGATATAAATATATTCAAATTTTAACTAATGTACCAAGCCTTTCTCCCTGAATAATCCGTTTCAGATTTCCTATCTCATTCATATTGAATACGATAATTGGCAACTGGTTCTCGCGGCACATGATAAATGCGGTCTGATCCATGACCTTCAGATCCTTGCGGATTGCCTCTTCAAAACTTATCTCGTTAAACCTGGTGGCCGTGGGATTTTTTTCCGGATCAGCACTATATACACCATCCACCCGGGTCCCTTTCAGCAGGGCATCCGCTTTTATTTCCACAGCACGCAGCGAAGCAGCGGTATCGGTAGTAAAATATGGATTGCCGGTTCCAAAAGTGAAAATCGCTATATATCCGTTGCCCAGGGCATCCAGTACCTGGGGCTTGCTGAATCTGATGCCAACTGGTTTCATCTCGATGGCAGTAAACATGGTCGCTCTGGCACCAATGCTTTCCAATCCGGATTGAATGGCCAGTCCATTGATCACAGTGGCCAGCATTCCCATATAATCTCCCTTCACCCTGTCGAAGCCTTCTGCAGCGCCTGACAAACCCCTGAAAATATTCCCACCTCCGATCACAATCCCAACCTCCACTCCCATGTCGGCGATTTCTTTGATCTGTTCTACATACTCTTTCAATCGAGGCGGGTCAATCCCATTTCCGGTTTCCCCGGCAAGTGATTCCCCGCTGAGTTTCAGAAGGATTCGTTTGTACTTAAGCATAGCTTGAAATTAAGAAATCCAAAGATAAGTATTTTACGAAATTATTTTGGGATTGTTTGGAATGCGTAAGTCAGGACAAAAACATTATAAAGCCGCATCATATCATATGACACGGCTCCTTAAAAATGTTTTTGCCTGCTTGAAGACTAGTTATTCAGACCAAACCTGACAAATCCGGTGACAGTTAAATCTTTGTCTTTCTCCTGCAGGTATTGTTTTATTGTTCTTTTGTGATCCTTCACGAAATCCTGATTCAGCAGCGTATTTTCCTTGAAGAATTTATTCAGTTTCCCCATTGCTATTCTTTCAAGGATCTGTTCTGGTTTTCCTTCCCTCCTGGCCTGATCTTTTCCAATCTCAATTTCCCGGTCCTGGACATCCTGTGGAACATCATCCTTATCTACTGCAATGGGACTCATGGCAGCGACTTGCATGGCAACATCCTTGCCCACCTGCTCATCAGGAATGGCCTTGTTCAGACCGATCATGCTGGCGAGTTTATTACCAGGATGAACATAGGCAGTTACCTGTGTGGAATCAATCATGTCATAAAAACTCAGATCCAGTTTTTCCCCGATGATACCGATCTGTTCTGTGACGGCATCGGCAACTGTTTCCCCCCCAAGAGTGAGTGATTTAAGTTCATGCAGGTTAGCTGGTTGCTTCTCAAGGGCAAGATCCAGGATACTTTCAGCAAACTTTACAAAATCATCGTTCTTTGCGACAAAATCTGTTTCACAATTCAATACGATCATAAAACCTTTTGTGTGGTCCCCTGAGGCCTTTGCAAGTACGACGCCTTCACTGGCTTCCCTTTCGGCACGCTTACTGGCAACAGCCTGGCCTTTTTTGCGGATAATCTCGGTGGCTTTGTCAAAATCCCCATCAGCTTCCTGAAGGGCTTTTTTACAGTCCATCATCCCGGCACCGGTCATTTTTCTGAGTTTTGCAACATCAGCAGATTTAATCTCAGCCATGTTTTTTGATATTTTTTGAGTTTATGATTGCCTGGTTAATTATTCCTCGTCCTTAACAGGTCTTGAAGCGACTTTTTTCGGAGCCTCCTCCTTAACCTTGATGATATCCTCCAGTTCCTCTTCATCTATTGCCAAGGCTGGCTCTTCATCACTGATTTCTTCCATTTCAGCCTCCATGGCAGCTTCCTTCTCTTCCTGTTCCTTGGTGGCAGCTTCTTTTTCTCTTTCCATTTTGCGTTCGTTCAATCCTTCCTCAATGGCCTCGCAGATTACGTTTACCACCAGTGAGATGGATTTTGAAGCATCATCATTTGCAGGGATTGGAAATTCAACCTGATTGGGATCTGAATTGGTATCAACCATGGCAAAAACCGGAATATTCAACCTGCTTGCCTCCCTGACTGCGATATATTCTTTGGATATATCAACCACGAAGATGGCTGCCGGCAGACGGGTAAGATCAGCTATACTGCCAAGGTTTTTTTCAAGTTTGGCACGTTGCCTTGTGATCTGAAGCTTTTCTCTTTTGGAAAGGGTGGCAAAAGTTCCATCGGTTGCCATATTATCAATGGCAGACATCTTTTTAACTGCTTTGCGTATGGTTGGGAAATTGGTCAGCATGCCGCCAGGCCAGCGTTCTGTCACGTAAGGCATGTTTACTTTCTTTACCCGCTCGGCTACAATATCTTTTGCCTGCTTCTTTGTGGCAACGAACAGGATCTTCCGGCCCGATTTGGCAATTTGCTTGAGAGCTGCTGCCGCAACTTCCAGCTTTTCTGCTGTTTTCTGCAGGTCGATAATATGGATCCCGTTTCTTTCCATGAAAATATATGGAGCCATATTGGGGTTCCACTTCCTTTTAAGGTGCCCGAAATGCACACCTGCATCTAATAATTCCTGAAAACTAATCTTTGACATTTTGTATGGATTAATTGTTTACATTCATTTTGTCAACCGGCAAGTAGTTCCGCATTCCGGAAGTCTTGACAGTTTAGATACTAAACAAAGCAATAGGCTAGCGTTTCGAGAACTGGAATCTCTTGCGGGCCTTTGGCTGACCTGCTTTCTTTCGTTCCACTTCGCGTGGATCCCTGGTCAGCAATCCGTTTGATTTTAACATCGGTTTTTTCTCTGGATCGATCTTGATCAGAGCCCTGGCAATAGCCAGCCTGAGGGCTTCTGCCTGTCCTTTGAAACCACCTCCATCGAGGTTTGCCTTGATATCATATTTGCCTTCAACCTCAGCAATCTTGATGGGCTGTTCGACAACGTATTGTAATCTTTCCTCCGGAAAGTATTCTTTGTAATCTTTTTGATTAATCGTAATTTGTCCTTTCCCCTCGTTCACATAGATCCTGGCAACAGCGGCTTTTCGCCTTCCTACCGTATTGATGGCCTCCATATTACTTATTTAATATCGTTTAAGTTAATTTCTTTTGGTTGTTGGGCTTCATGTGTATGACCGGGACCTACAAAAACATGAAGGTTTCTGAACAGCTCACTTCCAAGCCTGTTTTTTGGAAGCATACCTTTTATGGCTTTTTCAACAACTGAGCCTGGTTTCTTGGCAAGCAGTTTTTCCGGGGTATCAATCACCTGGCCACCCGGGTAACCCGTATGTCTGAAATACCTTTTATCGGTCATTTTCTTCCCCGTAAGCTTAACCTTCGCTGCATTTATGATAATCACATTGTCTCCGCAATCAACATGTGGCGTGAAACTCGGCTTGTGCTTACCTCTCAGGATCTTGGCTACTTTTGAAGCCAATCTTCCGAGTACTTCCCCTTCGGCATTGACAAGTACCCATTCCTTATTCACGGTTTCCTTATTGGCCGATTTTGTTTTATAGCTCAACGTATCCACTTTATTTGCTTTATTAGTCTGTTAATGAATATACAACCCTGAATTTGTGGTTCGCAAAAATACAAATCTTTTCTTTAATACAATAATAATCCGCTTAAATAATTTTTCCTTTTATTAATTGTCATTATATCAGAAGGTTAATTAACTTTTCTTAGGCACGGAACGAGTTTGTTAAAGTGATTGAAATAAATAATTTTAACTTGCATCTACAACCTCCGCCTGTTTGGTTTATGTTTGGGAAGGAAGTACACTCAAAAATCTATTTTATCGGTCTTGCTTGCCTTGCTGCCAGCCTGCCACTCTCTGTTTTTACCACCAGCCTTTTTGAGATCGTGCTGGCAGCCAATTGGTTACTGGAAGCGGACTTCAAAAATAAATTCAGGAAACTCAGGGAGCGCAGAAGTTTATGGTTTATTCTTTCGATATACCTGGTATTCCTGGCCGGCCTTGTTTTCACGAAGGATTTCAATTATGCTTTTCATGATTTGCGGATAAAACTGCCAATATTCGTACTGGCTTTGATCATGGGCCTTTCTGAACCAATTACTTCAAAACAGCTTAAGTGGGTATTATTGTTTTTGGTCGCAGGTGTATTTGCCAGTTCCGTTTCAAGCATGGCTGTATTGACCGGAATCATTGATTATGCCTATAAAGACCTGAGAGAAATCTCTCTGTTTGTGGACCATATCCGGTTTTCCCTCCTGAATGATATGGCCATCTTTTCCCTTGTATATTTGATCCTTGAAAGGAAGATGACAAGGGTAAAATGGGAAAGGATCATCTATGCTATGTTGCTTTGCTGGCTGGTTATCTTTTTATTCATCCTGCAGGCCATCACAGGGATTTTCATATTTCTGGGTGTAGGATTTATCCTGTTCTGGGTGTATCTCCATAAAATTCCCACAGTGGTTTTAAGATGGACACTTGCTGTTTTCGTGATATGCGGGACTTTATTGTGCTTTTCCATACTGGCCAGATCAGTAGACCGGTTTTATAGTGTTGAAGAAATTGATCTTGAAAAAATTGAACAGGTCACCATTAACGGGAATCCATATACACATGATTTTTCACGGATGTATATTGAGAACGGGCATTATACATGGCTCTATGTGTGTGAACCTGAATTGAAGAAGGAGTGGAACCTGGTTAGTGAATTTGATTACGATGGCCATGATCAGCAGGGGAACAGGATCAATTATACCCTGATCAGGTATCTTACCTCCAAAGGATTGAGAAAGGATTCAGCAGGACTGGCACAGCTCAGCAGTAAAGATCTCAGGTTGATAGAACAGGGGAAAGCAAATTACCTGCTGGGCAGGAAGTTCAGCCTCTATAACAAGTTGTATGAGGTACTCTGGCAGATAGATGTTTTCAGGAAGAATGGGAACCCATCCGGACATTCAGTCACACAGCGGATCCTCTACCTGCAGGCGGCACTGGATATTATCAGGGATCATTTCTGGATTGGTGTGGGAACGGGTGACGTTTTGATTTCCTATGCAGCATATTACCAGGAGGTTGACAGTCCTCTTTCAGAACGCTGGAGGTTACGTGCCCACAACCAGTTGCTGACCTTCCTGCTGACTTATGGCATCATTGGTTTTATATGGATCCTGGTCGGTATCCTCTACCCGGTATACCTGGAACGAAAATGGAATGATTATTTAATGATCATGTTCCTGTTGGTCGGGTTTTTCTCCATGCTTAATGAAGACACCCTGGAAACCCATACTGGTGTTTCGTTTTTTGCATTTTTTTATGCCTTGTTCCTGTTTGCATGGCAGGATTATGAAATAGATTTAACTGAGAATGGGAAACCGGACAATTGAAGATTTCATGCGCATGGCCATCCGCATGTCCATTGATAATGTCGAGCGGGGAGGCGGACCTTTTGCTGCCCTTATTGTGAGGGACGGGGAGATAGTATCAACAGGGATTAACAGTGTTGCGGAAGAAAATGATCCTACAGCACATGCTGAGATCAACGCCATTCGTTCTGCCACTAAAGAGCTTCAACGGTTCAAACTGAACGATTGTGTTTTATACAGCACCTGTGAACCTTGTCCCATGTGTCTCGGAGCCGTCTACTGGTCGGGCATCCCCACCATCTATTTCGGCAATTCAAGAGAAGATGCAGCCAAATATGGATTTGATGATTCATATATCTATCAACAAATCGGTATGGCATTGGATGAAAGACAGGTCCGTTTCACCCGGATCCTGGGCAAGGAGGCTATTGAGGCATTTAATTATTGGGATCAGCAAAGTGATAAGATTCAATATTGATATCTATATTTTAAGAAATTTATGAAGCTGGCGCAGGATTTTTTCCGCAGGGATGCCCTGGAGGTAGCCCCTGATTTGCTCGGGAAAATACTCGTGCGTCGTTTCGATAACGAGCATTTTTTTACAAGTCAGATTACTGAAGTAGAAGCTTACCGGGGCGAGGAGGATAAGGCCTGCCATGCAAGCAAGGGAAGGACATCCCGGACCGAGATCATGTATCATCCCGGCGGATCAGTCTATGTATACCTGATCTACGGGATGTACTGGATGCTGAATTTCGTCACGGGAGACAGGAATGAACCACAGGCAGTGCTGATCAGGGGATTGAAAGATATTAAAGGACCCGGGAGAATCACCCGCAGACTTGAGATCGGTTCAGATTTTTACGGGGAGGACCTTGCTGGTTCAGAAAGAATATGGATCGAGGATAACGGTCAGCAGGTAACTGTACAGGCTGGTCCGAGGATCGGCATTGCCTATGCCGGCGAACCCTGGAATACACTTCCCTGGAGGTTTGTCGCATTACGTTAAATTTTCTTAAAATCAGGATATATTTGCGTAAAAATCCCTTTATTTGTGCTGGTTTCTAATATCCTGCGAAATATTTGTCTATGAATATCTTCAGACGGGCCAACATCATCACTGGCTGGATCGTTTTCCTCATTTCCTCAATTGTTTACCTGTTGACCATTGAACCAACTTCAAGTTTCTGGGATTGCGGTGAATTCATCGCTGCTTCCTATAAATTGGAAGTCGGACACCCTCCTGGGGCGCCTTTTTTCATGCTGGTCTCGAAATTTTTCTCCCTGTTTGCCGCTGATGCGACGCAGGTAGCCAAGTGGATCAATATCATGTCTGCCCTGGCCAGCGCCCTGACCATTGCTTTCCTGTACTGGACGATTACACATCTGGCCAGAAAGATCATGGGTAAGGGAAATGATCTGTCCGTACCGGAACTGGTTTCCATCATGGGTGCCGGCGTGGTAGGTTCCCTGGCCTATACTTTCTCCGATACCTTCTGGTTTTCTGCCGTTGAAGCTGAAGTTTATGCATCTTCAAGCCTTTTTACCGCCGTGGTATTCTGGGCGATCCTGAAATGGGAAAATGTTGCCGATGAGAAACATGCGAACCGCTGGATCATACTCATAGCTTACCTGATGGGATTATCGATCGGTATACATTTATTGAACCTGCTAGCCATTCCGGCCATTGTATTCGTTTACTATTTCAGAAAATATGAGCCAACACGCAAGGGGGTATTGTACAGCCTTGGACTTTCTGTGCTCCTGCTGGCGGTTCTGCTCTACCTGATCATACCGGGTATTGTTAAAGTGGCATCTGTATTTGAGCTGATCGCAGTGAACGGGATGGGCCTTTTTTACAATTCAGGGGTGCTCCTGTTCATCATCGCTGCCCTGGGGATTGTTGCCTACCTTATTTTCAACAGTCACAAAACCCGGAAAGTACTGTTGAATACCATACTGGTTTCGTTTTCCGTCATAATGATCGGCTATTTTTCATATGGACTGATTCTTATCCGGTCTGCTGCCAATCCCCCGATGGAACAGAATGATCCGGAAACCGTATTTTCACTTTTATATTACCTGAACAGGGAACAATACGGACAGAATCCTTTGTTCCACGGACAATATTACAATGCTCCCATCAAGGAAGCAGCAGAGGGAAAAAAGATCTATTCCAAGATCGACGGACGCTATAAAGTAACCCATCACCGGCAGAAAATCGTTTATGACGAGCGTTTTATGACCATTTTCCCCCGCATGTGGAGCAATGATCCGGAACATGTTCAGGCTTACCAGAAATGGGGGAAAATTGAAGGCACACCGGTCAATGTAACCAATCGTAACGGCGAGGCACAGGTGCTGCGGAAACCAACATTTGGAGAGAACCTCCGCTTTTTTGTCCGTTACCAGGTGGGTTATATGTACCTTCGATACTTCATGTGGAATTTTGCCGGCAGGCAAAATGATCTCCAGGGGCATGGGGAAGTACACAAGGGGAACTGGTACTGCGGGATCAGGTTCATTGATGAGGCGAGGCTGGGGCCACAGGACAACCTCCCGCCTTTTTTAAAGGATAATCCTGCCAGGAACAGGTATTATATGTTGCCACTGATGCTGGGGATGACCGGACTGGTCTTCCATTACCTCAGGCACAGGAAGGATTTCTGGGTGGTCATGCTGCTGTTTGTCATGACAGGTCTGGCTATTGTTGTATACCTCAATCAATATCCTTTTCAGCCTAGAGAGCGGGATTATGCATATGCAGCTTCCTTTTATGCCTTCGTTATCTGGATTGGATTGGGTGTAATGGCCATTTCAGAATATACCAGGAAGCACCTGCCTGGCTTCACCGGGCCTGGACTGGCAACACTTGCCTGTCTTTTCCTGGTACCCGGCATAATGGCCAAGGAGAACTGGGATGATCATGACCGTTCCGGGAGGTATACGGCCAGGGATTTTGCCTGGAACTACCTGAATTCCTGTGAACCTAATGCCATTCTTTTTACCAATGGTGACAATGACACTTTCCCCCTCTGGTATGTACAGGAGGTGGAAGGCGTCCGGACAGATGTCAGGGTAGTCAACCTGAGCTACCTTGGGGCGGATTGGTACATAGAGCAGGTTGCACGGAAAGCTTATGACTCTGATGCGGTGCCATTTGGCATGTCAAAAGATCTTTACAGAACGGGGAGACGCGATTATATTTACCTGATTGAAAGGATTACGGATCATGTAGACCTGGGAGAAGCCATGGATTTCATAAGGAGTGAGGATAAACGGACCAAGACCCTTGGGAATTACACGGAACGTGTAGATTATATACCGGCAAAGAAATTTAAAATACCTATTGATTCCGCACATATCATCAATACAGGCACAGTCAGGGCAGAGCTGGCACATGAAATAGTGCCTGAAATACGATGGCAAATAAACAAACAGAATCTCT
>LJUP01000202.1 GCA_001303955.1 Bacteroides sp. SM23_62
TGGCCTTGTGTGATATCAATCCCAAAAGGGTTGATTTCGCACAACGATACATAGGCACCGGTGCTCCTGTATACCAGGCCAAGGATTTCAACCGCATGATAAAGGAAACCAATCCTGATGCTGTAATCATTACTACCACCGACTGCTTCCATTCAGCGTATGCAACCAGGGCGATGGAACTCGGATGTGATGTCATCTGCGAAAAACCCCTGGTAACGGAAGCTATGCAGGCGCAGAAACTGCTGGACGCCGAGAAAAGGACCGGCAGGAAAATAATCACTGCTTTCAATGCAAGGCATTCAGCCTATGCTGAGGAAATAAAAAAGGTGCTCAATTCGGGAACCCTGGGGAGAATAATCTCAGCTGAGTTCATGGAATATCTTGACATTGACCATGGAGCAAGTTACTTCAGGCGCTGGCATGGCAAATCCAGGTTCTCAGGAACATTGCTGTGCCATAAAGCATCCCATCATTTCGACCAGATAAACTGGTTCCTGGATGCTGAACCAGTGGAAGTAAGCGCATTCGGGGATGTCTCATTTTATGGTAAGAACAATGCCTTCAGGGGCAGAAACTGCCGAAATTGCTCCTTTACCGATAAATGCGATTTTTACTGGGATATATCAAGAAATCAATTGCTGACTGATATGTATGTTGCTTGCGAAAACGAGGATGGATATCTAAGAGATGGCTGCGTATGGGACAATGAAATTGACACATACGATACCATGACTGTAGAGGTGAAATACAACACGGGCGCGATCTTAAGCTATTAACAAAAACCTGGCATATAGATCCTTCGGTCGGAACGCATGGCGGTGCAGATAGAAAATTGAAGGATATGCTTTTCCTTCCGGGACAAAAAGATCCTCTTGGAAAAATAGCAGATAGTCGTGCAGGAATATTAGCCAGCCTGATTGGTATTGCGGCCAGACAATCCATTGAAACAGGGAAAAAAGTGAACATTGCCGACCTGATCGATTTCCCTGTAGGCTGGACCTTTGCTGATCATCAGAAAAGCTAGCCAGGAAGGAATTTATGCTGAAAACACAAACCATGAATCAAACCAACCATTCTTCCACACATATCCCGATTTTCTTATTGTTATTATGCTCGTGGGCCACATTGAATGCACGGGAATTCGTGAGTGAATTGCGCGGCCAAGGATACAGTCTTATTCCTGCACCGCAGGAAACATCACTTACCGGTAGTGATATAAGGGTAGATCAAAGCTGGGATGTGATCTCCGAAGCCGGGACAGGCAACATCGCGGCGGAAAGCCTTTATGCAGGCGCCCTCGGTCTGCTGGATATTCAGTTTGCAGGCACTGGGGATGGAGAAATAATACTTAAGATCCAACCAGGGATTCTAAGCAGGAACATGGATAAGGGTTTATCCGGGCAAGGATACCGATTATCCGTTTCACCCGGGAAAGTATTGATTACAGGTAGTGGGGAAGCAGGATTATTATACGGTGTTCAAAGCCTTCTTCAATTGCTCCGGCCTTCAGATCAAGGTGGATTTACATTACCGGAAGGTGTCATTACCGACTGGCCCGATTTGCCATTGCGGATGATACATTGGGACACAAAGCACCATCAGGATAGAATGGAAACACTTAAGCGTTTCTTAAACGAGGCAGCCTATTTTAAAATCAATGCCGTTGCATTTGAAATAGAAGATAAGTACGAATATCCCAGTCACCCCGTTATTGGTGCACCTGGTGCATTCACCAAGGCCGAGATGCAGGAACTATCTGCATATGCACTTGAGCGCTATATCCAAATAATTCCTATGGTCCAGGCTCCCTCACATATGGCTTATGTCTTAAAGCATGCAGCGTTCGCCCACCTCAGGGCCGATGGGATGAATTATCAGGCTTGTGTGTGTGACGAGGAAGCCATACAGCTTATATTCGATATGTACCAGGATATGATTGATGCAACACCTGGAATGGACTATTTCCTTGTCTCTACGGATGAATTATACTATGCCGGTATTTGTGACAAATGTCCGGAACCTTATAACGATAACTTCCGGAGTCAGGTGTGGGTTGATTTTGTCAATCGTGCCAAAAACTGGCTTTCTTCGCGGGGAAGGCAAATGATGGCATGGATAGAATACCCATTGTTGATGGAAGATATCCCAAAATTACCAGCAGGCCTGATTGGCCATGTCAGTGATGGCGAATCCAGGGAATGGATTGAAAACCTGAATAATGCAAAGGTCAGGCAATACGCATACAGCTCGATGCAGGGCAGTGAATTGCTTTTTCCAAATTATTTCAGGGGAAAGTACCGTGGAAGGGATATTAAGGGGCGATTGTCTGATGCTGCCAATACTGTCACCAATACCATTCAGCACAAAGCTGACCTGATGGGAACATTTGCTGCAGCCTGGGATGATGCGGGCCTCCATAATGAAACATTCTGGCTGGGCTGGGCCACAGTCACTCAATATGCCTGGTCAGTTGGAATACCTGAACTCGAACAAAGTACCGCTGACTTCATGGATGTCTTTTATGGACTCGGGGGGTCAGATATTATCTGTGACTATCGCCTATTGCAGGAAGGAGCCCGCTACTATGAGAATTTATGGGACCGCGTGATCTCCAGGGAAAGGGGACCGGGCTATGGTAACTCGCATGGCAAGGGCATTGGTGTTGACAGATTTGATCTTACCCTGAGCCTGCCTCCATTACCTTCACCTGGAGATAGTGTAATGGAGCCTGCGTTCAGTTCCAGGTACGCTGATAAGATAGAAGAAGCGGCAGCACTTTTGAGTGACAATGATCGGCTCATTTCGCACCTGCAACAAAGCCTTACAAGGGCATCACGCAACAGGTATAACCTCGAGGTGTTGCTTTCCATTGCTTATTTTGAAAGATATACGTTCAATACGATCCTTCATCTGTCAAAAATTGAAAACCTGCTGGTTACTGCTGCAGCAGCTCGATCAGACTTTTCAGATGTAGTCAACCAGATGGTTGAGGCCCATAAATTGGCCGGGGAAATACTGAAGGAAGAAGCAGAAATGTGGGCAAAATTCACCATGGTATGGGAAAAGAGCCGTTTTAAAAAATGCCGCAGCATCGGGGAAGAGGAATTCGTACATGTGCTGGACGATGTAAAGGACCACTTTGCCGATCGCCGTCTGGGATTGGAATACATGCTGGCACCGTTCGAACGCATGGGATTACAGAAGTGGCAAAAACAATTAGAAAGGGCTATTGTTGACTATGCCGAAGCGAAAAATGTTGCCATAGCAGGGCTTGAAACAGAGCGTCTGGAGGATTAGTACAGATTCGTTTAGACATGAGGCCTGCGCGGTCTGAAACAAACAGTCAATCATTGTGCCGATCAAAAGATCATGCATTTTAAGTTAAGGAGAGAATGATATGCAGATAAGTCTGAGAAAGGGGAAGATAAGTCCGGGGGGGCTTACCACCATTTTATTTCTCTGTTTATTTATTAATGTATGCAGGGGGTTTGCCCAGCCTGAAAACCTGGATGTTTTTCAGCAGTGGGTAAGGTGGAATAATCCGGGAGGTATGCTTATTCATGATCTTATCGGGCAGGCAAATGATTATTATGATATGAGGGACGGAGAGATTGCAAAGTTGAGGACAAAGGGCGATTGGCTGAAGAGACAGGCACTGGTGAAAGATAAACTGCTGAAGTTGGCCGGTCCCTTTCCTGAGAAGACGCCGCTTAATGCAAGAATTACCGGTGTCTTGGATAAAGACGGCTACAGGGTGGAGAAGATTATTTATGAGTCAATGCCGGACTTTTATGTTACGGGTTGTCTTTTTATTCCCGACAAGACCAGCGGGAAAATTCCGGCGGTGCTCAATGTGATAGGGCATAACCAGGAAGCCTTCAGGGCGGAGCTGTATCAAAAGGTATATCTGAACCTTGTCCGAAAGGGCATTATGGTATTGGCGATAGACCCTGTTGGACAGGGGGAGCATGTTCAGTATTACGACTCCGGGATTGACTTTTCTTCTATCGGTTATTCGGTTATTGAACATTGTTATTTGGGAAATCAGTGCTTTTTATCGGGTGTTTCTCCCTGCAGGTATTTTATCTGGGACGGGATCCGCGGGATCGATTATTTACTGTCGCGCGATGATGTTGATCCCGAAAGGATTGGCGTAACGGGATTTTCCGGCGGTGGAACGATTACCGCATATATTGCGGCTTTTGATGACAGGGTAAAGGTATCCGTGCCCTGTAGCTGGTCTACTGCATCGAGAAGGCAGATTGAGACAAAAGGGGTACAGGATGCGGAGACAATATTTATCCGGGGGGTCGCGGAAGGAATAACGTTTGCAGACCTGCTTGAGGTCAGGACGCCGAAACCGACATTACTGGCATTTGTTTCTCGTGACGAGTATCTCTCCATACAGGGAGCGCGGGAATCGTTCCGGGAGGCAAAAAAGGCTTATACTGCGCTCGGCTATGAGGATCATCTGGAACTGGTTGAGGATGATTTTGAACATTGGATGACCCCCAAGATAAGGTTAAAGATGTATGAATTTTTCATGAAACATTTCGATTTGCCTGGTGACCCAGCAGAACAGGAAGTTAAAACATTATCAGCGGCGGAATTGACCGTAACACCGACCGGTCAGATTTCGACATCCTTGGGTGGAGATCTGGTATTTGACGTTAATAAAAGGGAAACGGAAGTACTTATCAAGCATCTTGAGCAATCGAGGAAAGATATCACAAGGCATTTGAACTGTGTTATGGTAAATGCAAAGGACATTTCCGGTTATGCTGTTTCTGAGACGCTTGAATATGAGCCCTTCTTCAACGGAAGGTACCAGAGAGATGGTTATACCTTGGGAAAGTATGCGATTAAAGGTGAGGGAGATTATGTAATACCGCTGCTTTTATTTGTACCTGACGGGATTACGGGGAAGCATCCCGCCCTGGTATATCTTCATCCGGAAGGCAAGGCTGCGGAGGCTTTACCCGGAGGAGAGATTGAGCAATTGGTCAGCAGAGGATATATAGTGGCTGCGGTGGATGTGATGGGTATAGGTGAAACGAAAAACACCGTAACAAGGCCGTTCGGACCCGGTTATACAGGTGTATTGATCGGAAGGAGTGTTGTTGGCATCCAGGCGGGTGACATTGTCAGGGCTGTAGGTTATTTGAAGAGCCGTGATGATGTTGATGAAAATAAAATTGGTGCCGTTGCTCTTGGTGAGACCTGTCTGCCTCTGATACATGCTGCCGCATTTGATCAATCCATAGATAATGTTACCCTTATTGGTTCGCAGATCTCATACCGGTCGATTGCAATGAACAGGTTTTACAAGATTGGCCTGATAGCACATGAAGGCAGAGGCATAGGTCATCCTTATGAGATTGACTTCTCCTGGGGAATCGCTGGGGTGCTGACTGGCTATGATTTGCCGGACCTGATTGGGTGTATTGCGCCGAGAAAGGTTGTCCTTGCAGATTTGCAAAACCCGGGACTTGAACCTGCATCCGGTGAGTTGATAGAGAGGGATGCAGCATTTCCGCGTTCGGTATATTCACAAAAAAATGCAGCTGGGAATTTGAGGATTATATCTTCATATGAGAGCCTTGGCTCGCTTGTTGACTGGGGATTTCATTAGTGTTGGACCCAGCGGAAAATGTCCTGTTTGGTTCTCGGCCGGTGTTCTTCCAGCCAGCTGAATCCGCTCAGGTACAGTTCCTGCTCAGGCAGGTCATCCGGCGGATACAGGATGGCTGAGGGGGAGCTGATCATGTTTACCCTGTCGACTTCACCTTCGGCCAGGTAGATCTTTATGTCGCTGCTTTCTGCTTTGTTGACACCGATCAGTTTTCCTTCATCCCGTCCAAACCAGATGGTCTGTCCATTGCCCTTAACATCGATCAGTGACAGCTGATTTTCATTGAAATGGCCCACCATATTCCTGCCCCGAATCTGGTTGAATCTGATGCTGTCATCCTGCGATACAATGAAAGCGGCATTGGAAAGCTCTATGTAGTCAGGTTCCTCGAATGCCATATGTACATTCATCTGTTCTGCTGTCAGCTGATGAATTTTTGACCACAGGACCGGATCACCAAACAACTGAAATACAGAATCGCTCTCCAGATAGGCCAGGGAATCGCACTTGCCCTGCATATCGGGGCGATGGAACTTTACCTTGTAATATGCCCTGAGTATCTTATACTGTCCGGTAGAGTCAAGTACTGATTTAAGGGTATCGGCGTGAACAAACAGACTGTCTTCGTCTGAAATCTGGATAAGGACAGCACTGTCGGTCAGCATGGCGTATTCAGGATCTTCAAAATAGATGGCATATTTACCAAGCAGTATGACCTGCTGGGCTGAATCATACAATTCGACATTGTCGAATGCCATTCCCATTCCGTTATCCCTTTCGTAATAGAGACTGTCACCCCTAAGGTATTGCCCGGATGATTCCAGGTAGGCATTTTTGTTGAACTGGGAAATGTTTTTCCGGGTGTCATACCATCCGTTTTCGCAGTATATGAAGTTATCGGGACTGATAATCCGGGTAGGTCCCAGAAAATAGGCAATCTCGGTTACCGTGTGATACCTCAATGTATCTGCATAGATGGTGTAATCAGGATTGACAATCACCACACTGTCCCTGAAATTCAGCGATTTACTGCGGCTGTAATAATAACCGGCCCGGCTGTCCAGTGTATTGTCCCCGTTGACAATGTGACCGTGCCTCTCATAATAGCCAATGTTTTTCTCCAGGTCAAAATCCAGGTAATCCGTGGTCAGTTTGGTTTCCTTATCTATCAGGGTGACATTGTACCTCATCTCGGCAAATTTCTTGTTACCGAAATACCGGAGCTCATCGCCATAAAGGTTTAAGGTATCTCCCTGGATGATATGAACATTTCCGTAAGCAAGCACATTGTTTTCCCGGGCAAAATACCAGGCACTGTCACAACTCAGCAACATTTTTTGCTGTTGAAAGGCCACCTCTCCTACATATTTTACAACACCGCTGGCCACACTGGCATCGTATTCCATGTATTCGGAATTCAGGATCTCAATTTTCCTCTCTTCCTGGGCAGGGAGCGGGGTACCTGCAGATAACAAGGCAAGTAACAGAATTGGCCGGTACATGGCGGACTTTAATTATTTTACCCATCCCTTGCGGGAAAACTGGCATCCGGCAAAAGAATTATCTACGTGGACATAGGTCTCCTCAATCTTTTCATCAATCCACTGCTGGAATACTTCCTGTTTTTTCATGCCCAGGGCCATTTCCTGAAGGACCATGTAATCATCTTTGAGATTGGCCCGGTGGGGACTGCTGCGATTTCTAAGCCGGATGATCTTATAAACATCTTTCCCATTTTCATCTTCTGATTTGAAGGCTTCCGTGATTTCACCGACCTTCAGGTCGCGCAGGGCAATGAACTCTGCAGGCTGTAACTCGTCCATGGTAAAGGTTGTCGTATTGGTGGCTGGGTTGACCATGATCCCGCCGTTCACTGCAGTATTTTTATCTTCGGAATAGATCCTTGCCGCCAGGTCAAATGTTACGCTATCCGTGCGTACCAGTTTGGCAATGCTGTCAAGTTTCCGCGTGGTGGCCCGAATGGCCTCAGGCTTTACCTTGGGTTTCATCAGGATATGCCGGGTATTCACCCTTTCTTCACGTCTTTCAATCAGCTGGATGATATGGTAACCGAATGATGATTCCACGATGGTGGAAACACCTCCCTCTTTGAGACTAAAAGCTGCCTTTGCGTACTCCGGATCCAATTCACCTTTTCCCATAAAACCAATCTCTCCACCCTTCGAGGCCGAGGGACCTTCAGAATAAAGTACTGCAAGTGTCGTGAATTTTTGACCATCGAGGATCCTTCGCCTGAGATCCAGCAATGTTTGTTTGACCTCAAAAATGGCGGCCTCATCTACGGGTGGGTATTGGACAATCTGGCTGAGCTCTACCTTCGAATCAATGTAAGGTATGCTGTCCCTTGACAGGCCATTATAATAATCCTGGATTTCAGAGGGTGTTACCGTAACTTCTCCGGTGATGGTACTCTGCATCTGCCTGGTGATCGATGCGTCCCTGACTGAGGATCTCATATCCTCCTTGATCTCGAGAATGGTTTTTCCAAAATAATCTTCCAGGGCTTCAGGCGAACCAATCATGCTGATGAAGTAACTCAGCCTGTTATCAAGTTCCATTTCGACTGAACTCTCTGAAACCTCAATACTGTCAATCTTGGCCTGGTTCAACAGTAATTTTTCGCCGAGGAAATTCTCCAGGATGGCGCATTTTTCATCTCCTGGCAAAGATACCCCCTGGGCTTTGTTCTGCAGATGCGCACCTTCGATATCTGACTGAAGGATGACAAATTCACCTACCACGGCTACGACCCTGTCAAGAATGAAGGATTGCCCGGATAAACCACCAAGCATTGTTCCGGCAAGCAATATCGTGCTTAATAAACTTTTACCTGTCATTATGATCTATGCTTAGTAGATAGTGAAGCTTCCCTTGTTTAACGCGTCCTTGTATATATTATTTTCCAGGTCCCTGATAAACTGGACCTTCCTCTTATTCAGAATGATGCTCCTGATTTTCTGCTCTACATATGGCAGTGGAGCGACTGTCCCCGCAAGGCTGTGTTCTCTCAGATTGACCATGTAACGGAAGGCAGAATCCTGTTGCTCGATGTACCTGTTCCATCGCAGAAAACTTTCTGGATTCCTGATTTCGTTTGGCAGGGCACGGGTAATGGTGGTAAACGGGATCCAGTTATCATCAAAATAATCATATTTAACGCCATACTGGTAGCAATAACTTTCGAGCTCCTTGAAATCCTCTTCCCTTTCCGATCTGTACATCTGTCTAACCCTCCAGAGATCGGGTGCATCCAGTGGAAGTTTAATGAACAGGGCCTTGATAATATGCCGGTCAAGGTTGAAATTGGAAGGATTTTCCGAGTAATACGTCTCAATCTCTTCATCACTGATAAGCGTATCCAGTTTCTGGAGGATCAGGTTCTGTTCATATTTATAGATCAGCAATGAGGAGCGGTATTCTTCAATCTGCTGCCTCACATTTTTCTGCTCCTCTGTCAGGTTCAGTTCAGCTTTTTGTAGGATCAGTTGTTTTTTAACCCATTTGTCCACATAATTCTGCAGGATCAGCATACTGTCTTCGTAGGATACATTGCTTGGGAATATATCCCTGATATCCGAGGGATACAGATTTTTCTCGAATACCTGTGCCAGGGGTCTCTCCCTGCTCCTGGTCTCCAGCTTGGTACAGGAGAGGGTAATGATGAGCATGAACAGGCCGCAGAGGGAGAACCTGCAGCTCAGGTTGAAGATCCTTTTGCTGAATATGGACATATCGGGGGTTAATTGATCTCTGATAACATTTCCCGGTTCACATGGATAGTGTATTTGGCCCGGAGTGTATCAATCCAGTCCGTCTCCAGGTGGTTCTGGTAATCAGCTGTTACTATTCCCCTGCATTCTTCAAGCAATTTGGGTTCAGGTTTCAACACCTTGTTTTTGACCAGAAAGATCACCTTACCATCCTCCTCCATGTTATCAGACATGGATTGATTCCAGTCCATATTCTCAATCAGTGGATGATCCTCCGTTTCATACTTACTGAATTCGAATGAAAGGCATGAACTGTCGCTGAATTCAGCATAAGCAAGTGATTGAACCTCTTCGGGCGAAGGCCTCTTTCTTTTTTTCTTACCAAACAGATCCCTTGCAAAAGCTGCAACTTCCGCGTCCCTGCAGGTAACCAGGGTAGCATCAAGGCGCTTTTCCCACATATAATTGGACCTGTGCTCCGCATAAAAGGCTTCCAGACCAGCACTATCCTCCACTGCCTTTGACCAGACCATCTGATCCGTCAGGTCAAATAAAAGGATACCGTCATGGTATTCCTGTATGAGATGTTTAAATTCCGGATACTTATCAGGCAACAGGTCTTCTTCATACTGAAGGACCTGGTCCTCGATAAACTTTTCATAATGATTGTTGACAAGGACCTCTAAATTCTTCCTTGGAGTACCCTGGTTATCAGCCAGGTAGATTGCGAAATCCTGTTGGGTCACGGACCTGTCACCGATCGTGAACAGGACATCTTTGAGTCCAGCGGCCTTGCTCACATCCCAATTGCGGTAAAATATGGCTGTATCCACCACCGCGTAGAAAGGATACAGATTCTCCCTGTGCTCGGTAAAATCATGATTTCGCTTGATCTTCTCAACCAGGGCCTTTTTGCTATATGCATTCCGGTCACTTTTCGTCACATTGGCCCGGAGGTCGGCCTGTACGGTTTCAAAGTCATCGTATTTTTTCTGCTCCAGCAGTTTGATGATATGCCATCCAAAGGAAGTCTGTATGGGTTCAGATATATCACCTACCTTGGCCAGGGCAAAAGAAGCATCTTCAAATGGTGCAACCATCCGGCCGGTACCAAACCAGGGAAGTTCTCCGGCACGGGAAGCGGAGCCCCTGTCCTCGGAATATTTCCGGGCTATCTCA
>LJUP01000203.1 GCA_001303955.1 Bacteroides sp. SM23_62
GAATATGATCTGGAGTTCACTTAAACCATCTTTCTGGGTAAAATGGGTAAAGTCTTTTCCATAATATATACTTACACCTCCGCCCTCAGTGCCGAACCAAAGGTTGCCACGACTGTCTTCCATGATGGATCTGACTCGATTAGCACCTAGTCCCTCATTTTGGGTAAAATCCGTAAAAGTTTCGCCATTAAACATGCTCACCCCGCCATGTGTTCCAAACCAGACGTTTCCCTGGCTGTCCTCCATGATGGTTCTAACATGATTATCGGCTAAGCCATCTTTTTGAGTAAATTTTGTTAAGGTTTCACCATCAAACATGTTCAATCCGTCATCTGTTCCGATCCAGATATTCCCGTGACTGTCCTCTTCCATAGACCATACCCGATCGCTGATTAGACCCTGATTTCGGTTTAGGTATGTAAAGGTATTTCCATCATAAATGCTCACGCCTCCGCCCCAGGTACCAAACCAGAAATTACCGTGGCTGTCCTCCAGGATGGTAAAAACAGGACCGTGACTTAAGCCCTCCTTCGGGGAAAAATGTGTAAAGGTTTCGCCATCAAACTTGCTCACCCCTCCGTACCAGGAGCCAATCCAGAGATTATCATGGCTGTCTCTCAGGATGCAATAAATATTATTATTAAATAAGCCCTCTTTTTCAGTATAATGGGTAAAGGATTCTCCATTATACATGCTCACCCCTCCGTCAGCTGTGCCGAACCAGAGATTGCCATGGTTATCCTCGAGGATGGATGTGACCCAATTACCATTTAAGCCTTCTCGTACAGTAAAATGTGTAAAGGTTACGCCATTATACATACTCACCCCACGGACCTGTGTGCCCATCCATATATTGCCGCGGCTGTCCTCTAGGATGGAAGTGATTTGGGTCATATTCATCCCTTGTTCAACGTCCAGGGATTTTATATTAATGCTAGCGTAATCTTTCATCAGTGGCAGTGAAGCCCTAACCGGTTGTGGTTGTTTGCAGGATACAAATTTTCCTTTGGTGAGTATTGGCACACCTGTGGGGAAGGTATCTCCGTAGGAGTTAAACAGTACAAAAGACGAAGTATCCACTCCGGGGGTAAAAGTTCTCAGGGAATCACTGTTTATAGGAATGACGGTGAGGGTTTCCGGAATTTTATGTACTCGCTGGGGCACGGGCACCACCTCTGGTTCACCTGCAGGTAAGAACAATTTGTGGAGCAGCATGCAGGGGTGCCATTTCATCCAATACGCCCGGTTTATCGCCATCGCATGAAGCAATAAGTAAAATAATGGAGAGATATTTGAAAGTTTTGCTCAGGTTTTTATAAAAACCAACATAGAGCATGTTCCCTCATATTACAATGAAAATGATCTTTGGGAATTTTTTATGTTTGGAAAGTGAAAGTAAAGTCAAGTTATGAAAAATTTATTCCATAATAATGAACCATTGCGAATTTGGTTTCATACGGGATTATTATTTAGTTCTGATCATTACCACACCGTTCGCGCCATGTGATCCATATATCCGCGTAGCCTCATGGCCTGTCAACAGCCTGATATTCTTAACATTCCTGGGATTGAGATAGTCAACATCCCGAACGATCATGCCATCTACAGCAAATATGGCAGCACCGTTGTTTTCCGACAAGCCAACCGAACTAATATCTCTGCCCCGTATATAAACCCGGATGCTACCACCCTGATCAATAACCCTGGTTCCAAGAAGCTCTGCCTGGAGCATTTCCTTGATACCGGAATACAGCGGAAAATCCCTATTAGGGTCATCGTAATACTCTACTGCGTGCGCCAAATCCTGTTCATTGATATGTCCATGGGCAACTGCTTTTTTCTCGTTTTTTTCACCCGGCACCAGGATCATGTTTACAGAGATCTCATCTTCATCTGCCGTCACTTCTCTTCGATTCTTCTCAAAACCATTGGCCTTGAAAATAAGGACATCTTCCTTGGATGATAAGATCTCAAATCTGCCAAGGGAATCTGTATAAGCCTTTGATCTGGTTTTCCTGGAAGTGACTTCTACATTGTTGACATAATAATTATTAAAAGCCGTAACAGTACCTTTAACTGTAGTTACGTCACCGGTTTCGATTAATTGATCAGCCCTTTCCATAATTGCCCTTTTCTGACCATCAGCGAAGGAAAGTAGAGCAAAGGAAAGAAACACTGAAAGGATGAGTTTTGAATGTGTTGTTTTCATGACTTGATCTTCTTTTCATTAATTGATTAATAATTGGGATTGTCAATAATTTCTTAAAGACCCGGGAAATAAATCCGGGCTTTTTGCTGGATTGCCAGGATACGGTCACCTGAGGGTATTAGCCCTAACCAATCCACTTACTTTAAGTACAATAGTGGAATATGATAATTCTCTTAATAGCTGCAGCTATTGATTATCGAATCATCTAAAATGAGGATATCCTTTTAATAAAAATCTTGCTCGCTTGTTCTGATACAAGTTACAATTCTGCAAAGGGGTAAGTCTATAAGAGAAACCGCAAAGTTTAACGGTTATGCCGCATCTGGCAGGAATGCATATTTATTATAAATAATCATTATTGTTCAATTAATCCCGCTGATTTTAAGCGGTTTACAATATAATTCTCAGACATCTTTTGATCTTGATTCGTCAGTAGCTCATCTAGCGGCGTTGTAGGTATATGGATGCTTAAAATCTTTACTATTCGTAGGTTGAACGATCAGTTTCAATAATTTATGAATCAATGCCACCAAGCAGTAAGCTATTATTACAGAATAAACCTGGATTTTAATTTTGTTTAGGCTCGTTCACGAAGGTTAATATTTCCAGTTTAACCAAATGAATTTATCCTATTTTAATTGTTGACTTACAGACATATAAAACTTATATTTACAGATGTTGAGACTGCTCACCTTATTCATAACAATCGCTTTTCATTTATCAACTTCCACTTCGAGCTCGACAAATAAAGGCAAGGGTACGTACTCGCATTTATCAGTAAGTTATTGATAAAGAACCTATTCGTAACGTCTGTATTGCTACTTACGTTGTTGGAAAGTGTGCTGGCTCAGACCCGTACCATAACTGGTACTGTTACCTCGGCTGAAGATGGAGAATCACTGCCAGGTGTAAACGTATTAGTAGCAGACTCTGCCATTGGTACCATCACTGGTATCAACGGAGAGTATTCTATTGAAGTCCCGGCCGGTGCACAATCTCTTAAGTTTTCATTCGTCGGATTCGATACACAGATCATTGCGATCAGTAACCAGGCTGTCATCGATGTGGTCCTGGTTGTGTCCGCAATCGTATTGGACGAAGTCATGGTCACAGCCCTGGGTATTGAACGGGAGCAAAAAGCCCTCGGCTTCGCAGCCCAGGAGCTTGGAGAGGAGGAATTATCAGCCGCACGGGAACTGAGCGTAACCAGGTGCCTTACCGGTAAGGTGGCCGGTCTACAGGTCACCAATACGGCTGCCGGTACTGGAGGATCATCCAACGTTACCATCAGGGGTAATTCATCTCTGACCGGAACTAACCAGCCTTTGTATGTGGTCGACGGTGTTCCGATCATCAACCAGCCAAAAGACGGATCCGGAAGCGGCGGTATCTGGGGAGACAACGATTATGGAGATGGCATTGGCGATATCAACCCCGAGGACATCGAATCGGTGAATGTGCTGAAAGGACCGAATGCTTCAGCGCTTTACGGTTCAAGGGGCGCCAAAGGGGTGATTGTGATCACCACCAAGTCTGCCAAACAAAGGAGAGACGTCATCGTGGAGCTTAATTCAAATTTTAGTATTGAAACCATTAACCTCTACCCCAAGTTACAGAACAAATATGCGACAGGGTATGAGGGTACCAACCTGCGCTGATCAATGGTGGAAATCCCGCCTGGCAGCGGACAATTTTATGAAACCATGCCCATATGGCCTTGGGAATGCTGGGGACCTCCGCTCGACGGCAGAAGAAAGGTAGTAAATCCATGGGTCTACCCCGGAGAGGAGCCTAGCACATGGGTTCTGTTGCCACAACCCAAAGACAATACCCGTCAGTTTTATCAAACCGGTTTTATCAATTCAAATACACTGGCCATCTCGGGGGGTGATGCCAAGAAAAGCGGGAGGCTCTCCTTTGGCAATGTATACCAGAAAGGGATTATAGGGGATCATAAAGTGACCAAGTATAATCTTTCCCTGAGTGGTAGTTCACAGGTTAACAAGTACATCAGGTTTGACAGCCGGTTCAATTACATCCGGACCGACGGATCTCAGAGGCCCGACCTTGGATCCTATCCAGCTAATATCAACTTTCAGCTCACATCCCTGGGAAGGTATGTCCCCCTGGATTTCCTGAAGGAGTATTATGAAAAGACGGGAGAAGCAGGTCGGTGGCCCGGAGTTTGGGAGAATCCATATTTTATTCTCAAAGAGTATAAAAACAATGACTACCGGGACCGCATGATCGGATATGCATCTGCTACGGTCCAAATTACCGACTGGTTGAGCCTGCTGGGCCGTGTGGGAGTCGACCTGTATACCGAATACCACAAAACTACCCGTCCTGTTGGTTCCTGGTACGGAACCGATAGCCGTGGCCGCATATTGACAGATTTCCTTCACTACAGGGATCTGAATGCCGATCTGATGCTGACTGCCAATAAACAGCTTTCTGAGAACTTTTACGGTTCCCTCACCATGGGAGCCAGCCTGCTGAAACAAAGAAGAGATACTGAGCATATGGATGCCAGGAATCTGAAAGTACCTGGTGTTTATAGTATTACCAATGCACTGGAGTTTTATCCAGAAACTTATCTATGGGAAAAAGAAATGCAATCTGTTTATTTTATAGGGCAGCTCGCATATAAGAACTGGTTGTTCCTGGATGTTACGGGACGTAATGACTGGTCTTCCGCACTCGGTATGAATGAATATTCATATTTCTACCCTTCTGTGGGACTCAGCTGGGTGTTCTCTGATGCCCTTAACATCACTGGTAACATCTTGAGCATTGGTAAAGCCAGGGTCTCCTGGGCACATGTTGGCAATGACTCTAACCCATACCTGACCAAAACCGGTTATACCTCCTATACAACTAGCTTCCTCGGAAAGGGATTTGCTTCAAAGAGCGGTACGCTGCCACTGTATAACCTGAAAAACGAGTTAACTGAATCATGGGAAGTCGGTGGAGACCTGAGGTTCCTGCAGAACAGGATCGGTATTGATGTGACCTATTATAACGGACATACAACCAACCAGATACTGCCGATTACCGTTTCATCCACCAGCGGATACAACACCGTGGTGATCGATGCAGGTAAGGGCAGCAATAAAGGGATTGAAGCTATCTTAAACCTTACACCACTGCGCTTTTCCAACAGTTTCAGGTGGGACATAGCCTTCAACTATGCAAAAAACCAAAACATGGTTGATGAATTGGCACCCGGGATCGAGGCCTACCCATTAGTAGATGTAGCCGATAACCCCTTCATCCACCCCAATTCTGTATATGCAAATCCGGGCGAACCTTACGGGAATATCGTCGGCTATGCAACCAAAAGATCTCCCGATGGAAGGTACATCATTAATTCAGCCGGTTTATACCAGCGGGAAGCCAGTGAAAGCGTGTTGGGCAATATCACTCCTGACTGGATAGGCGGACTGAACAATACCTTCATGTTCAAGGGATTCTCGCTGAATGTGCTGATTGACTTTATTCAGGGCGGAGATCTCACATCCACCACTTATTACTGGCAGATGAGGAGTGGTACCGGAGAATTTACCGAAGTGGGCAGGAGGCCCCAGGATACGGATGATGAGGGAAACCAATTACCTTATATCGGTGTTCTTGACGGCGTAGTGGAAATCGTGGATGCCGAAGGCAATGTAACCGGTTATGAAGAAAACACCCAGGCCGTTTGTGGCCAGTTCTACTGGGCCGCTAGGGCCTGGGTAAAAATGGGGGACTGGTTTGTACTGGATGGGAGTTATATCAACTTGAGGGAAGTGATGTTAAGCTACCGGTTCCAGCCATCTCTCCTCGAAAAGACACCGTTTTACGGGATCACCCTCAGCCTTGTTGGAAGGAACTTGATGTACCTGGAGAATCACCTGGCAGATTATGGTGTATCCCCCGAAGCTCCCCCGAACACAGATGGCGGTGCTCAAGGTATTGAATCATTCTCCATACCTACCACGCGGACCATCGGGCTGAATGTCAAATTAACCTTCTAAATAATATAGAAGTTGGTTTGGCATCGTAACGGGCATCATTGGTGGAGGTAGAACAACAGGTAATTAACTCGGGATGTCGTTTCCCAACTCGAATTGTCCTTTCCAGGTAGTTATGAATGGCATCTAGTTTGCAACCTATGAAACCCATACCAAGAGCCTGGTAGATCTTATTTGAATATTGGAGAAAAGGAAATTTTAAGTCCTCCTAAATAGAATTGATCTGATTATTAGTCCTGTGATGCGGCAGTCTTATATCCTGGACCACGTATGATCCGTCCTGGTGTTGTCCCGGTGTGTTCCCCATCTTTCAGTACCTGCTGCCCGTTGACAAATACATGCATGACACCCGTAGCATACTGGTGCGGGTTTTCGAATGTGGCATGGTCCTGTATCTTCTCCGGGTCAAATACAACAATATCGGCATAATACCCTTCTTTCAGTAATCCCCGTTTCTTTATTTTCAGATTTTCTGCAGGCAGGTGTGTCAGTTTGCGGATGGCTTCCTGCAACGGAAAGATATTTTCATCCCTGACATACTTTCCAAGGAGACGTGAAAAATTCCCGTATGCCCGGGGATGGGGATTTGATTTCAAGAAGACGCCTTCCGGGGCCAGTGACTGCTCATCTGAACCGAAGCTGACCCACGGAAGGGCGATCTGCTTCCTGATATTTTCTTCGGACATCAGAAAATAGATCGCATCCACCCTGCTGTTGTCCTGGACAACCAGTTCGATGATAGTTTCTGCCGGTGAGGTATGTCTGATTTCAGCCACCTGCGCCAGCGTTTTACCGGTCAGGTATTTCAACGAGTCCTGCTTGAATCCCACAAGCATGATATTTTCCGGGGAGCCGCTCATATAAAAGAAATTTTCCCAGTCCTTTCCCGGTTGCCTCATATCACGGATGACCCTTTCCCGTATTTCTGGATCTTTTAATCTCGCCACCCAGGCATCATGACCGCCTTCCTGCACCCACTGGGGCATGGTGGCATAAAGTCCCGTTCCGGCCGCCGTGTAATTATACATATCGGCCGTGATATGGAGTCCGGCCTGCCTGGCGGAATCTATCTTGGCGATGGCCCCGTTCATTTTGTACCAGTTATTCGTCCCGGCGGCTTTCAGATGATAAATCTCAGCCGGTATGCCGGCCTCCTCTGCAATCCGGATGACTTCGTCTATCCCTTCCAGCAGTTTTTCTCCTTCACTTCTCATATGTGTAATGTAAAGCCCATTATAGGAGGACACTACCCTGCACAATTCAATCAGTTCTTCCGTATCGGCAAAAAAGGCCGGGGCATATATCAGGGAGGAACTGATCCCGACAGCCCCTTCTTCCATGGCCTCCCTTACGAGTTCCTTCATCTTGTCCAGTTCGGCAGGAGTGGGCGGTCTGTCTTCATAGCCAAGGGCATTCACCCTGATGGTGGTAGCACCTACAAAAGAAGCGATATTGCAGGAAACGCCTTTTTTCTCAAGATATTCAAGGAATTCTCCCAGGGTTGTCCACTCAATATCAAATTTTATATCACCCTGTTGTTCGGTATTTTCTTTCTTCATCGACGGGGTCAGGGGACCCATTGACCATCCCTCTCCCATGACTTCCAGCGTCACCCCCTGCCGGATGTTGCTCTGGGAACGACCATCCTCAATCAATGACTCCTGCGCCCAGCTGAGCATGTTAATGAATCCAGGTGCCACTGCCATCCCATCCACATCCAGTTCAATCTTCCCGTGAGCTGATTCCAGGTTGCCAATGGCCAGAATGGTATCCGCATTGATGGCGATATCCCCCACGAAGGAAGGTGATCCGCTGCCATCATAGACCGTCCCGTTTCTCAGGACAATATCGAATGCCGGCCTGGGTGTGCAGGCCAGCAGGAACAGTAAAATTATTCCGGTAAGATATTTCATCGCACGATGCCTTTAATTTACTCTCTGTTGATTACTGCAAACCAACCACCTGGGCCGGGCGCCGTGATTTCAGTCAAGTCCCCTCCATTCAAAGAGAACCATTCTCCCCAGATACCGGATCCAATATCGATCCATCTTCCGGAGAACCGGCCGGGATAAGCGCCTAAATCCAGTGTAACGCTTCCTCCATCCGGGAACAGTATGACATAGCTCTCACCTTCTTTTGCCGTAAGATAAGCTTCATCATCCTCGCGGTCAGACAATAGTTCCATATGTGGATTCACATCCCACATCTTAACCATGGTCTCTACCAATCTGATTGATTTGATGGATGCCTGTGATTTTTCACTCAGCCCATTCCCGGTAGGAGGCCTGTGGTGGCGCACAGCGGCACAACCTCCAACCACATTCCTAAGGAAGCGTTCAATCCCGTCCGCATTGGAACCCGATCCCCAGGTTGTATTCATCCCGCCGTAGACTTTCACGCAATTTACAGGACGCAGGGTATATAATTCCCGCTGCTGGAGTATCCATATTAGGGTATCCCAGTGTGTCTCGTTGAAATTTCTGCTGTTTATCTGAGAGGCATCCAGAAATTCATAGATCCCGGGATTTGCAAGAGCAGCCAGGCAAGAAGCACACTGACGGGGTATGAAGAATCTATCAAACATATCTGTTGTATAAACCTGCTTGTCACCTGCCTTATCCTGGATAAATTTCATCCAGTATCTCCCCCACTCGGGAGGTGTGCTTGTCTCATTATCCATGCAATAGAGCACATTTCCATAATGCAGGCTGTAAGACAGCAGTTTATCAACCAATCTTTCCTGGTAGTTCCTCACCCGGTCCAGTTCCTGACTGTATTTAGGCATGCCAGGAATCGAGTGGAAGAAGGGTTGCAGATCCCCGGATGGATGCCTAGGATAATCAGAAGCCATGCCGCATTCATCTTCTGTATAGTTCACATTGTTGGCAGGATTAAAAGGATTCACCATCCACGGATTGCGTGAATAATCAAAACGGTCCCATACCTCAATCTGCACAATGATATCCCTTTCACTGGTTAATTCCAGGAGCGATTCGAACTTGTACCAATACGCTTCATTCCATTTATTAAGATCATATAACCCATCCGGTTGCGGGTAAAAAGGCCAGAGATTTCCTGAATCCCTGGAACTCATGGTATTTCTGATATAATTGCCCCCGATGCTTTGCAGCAAATCCAGATGTTCCTCCAGGTTGGGTATCTGGAACAGGTTATCATCAACCGTACCACCCAGCAGTAAGACAGGGTTACCCTTGTACTGCCAGTACCGTGGATTCTCCGTGTATGGCTTAATGTCATTGGTATATGAGTTATCATCCTGTCCCGGAGAGCATCCGGAAATTACTGCCAGGATGATGAAGCATAGGAAAATAAAATGTCTTTTCATGTTTCTGTGTTTATCATAAAGGACCAATTCGTTCGGTATCCACAACCAGTTCATCTATCCAGAGTTTTTGTGCATTGTTCAGAAGGCCCGGACCAAAATAGGGTGCCATGAGAAACTGGTTGAATTTCATATCCGGGAAATCAGTGGACCTCAGGATCACATTCCTGTGATCGATGACTTTCTCCCCATCAAACCAGCCTTTCACTAAGCCATCCGGATTTGGACTGTCATTCACGGTATCAAGGGTATTCAATTGGAAGTAGGCTTCAATGCAGTGCCATTTATCATCGACGAACAATTTATCTTCACTGTCATAGAACTTCCCGTTATATCCTCCCCTCAATGGCCCCTGTGTGAGCCCGTGGGGCATGTCCTTGTTCTGTATATCAGTGGCGGCCAGGCGCAACCTGCCTGCTACCGGTTCTATATACAGGGTGAGATGGCTCGCAGCGGGACCATGATACGCTGAATTTTCAGTAGTTAGAAAATGAGTAAGGTGAGGGTGATAGTTCCGCCCCGACCACTCCCAGTCTTTTGACAGCCTGAGATAAAACCTTATATAGACTCCTTCCACTGGTTCAAAGAGGTGCCGTTGCGGTGATGATCCCTGTACACGCTGATCGTGCAGTATCCACTCGTATTCAATACATCCGGTTCCCCTGAATGAATCGTCCGAAATCCTGCAGGCACTGCCATCGTACCAGCCTCTCTTCTCAAGCTCCGGGTCATCAAAGGTTTCCTCAAACAGGATCATCTCCTGATCCGATCCCTGATCCATGCAAGCAAGAAGTATGACGGAAACGATTAATACCAGTCTATACATGATCTAGAAATACATGGGATCATCTAACTTCAATTGTTATCGTTTGATTAGCGTCCAGGTATATCTCTTCTTTTTTCTTCCTGACAATTACTGTAAAGGGTGACAAACGGGTAATTTCATCACCGTCCACCCTGTATTCCTCGAGCTCGGCCTCTACCGAGCCATTGTCATCAGTAATACCGCCCCATATTTCCTTCCCTTCCCTGTCGAGGATACTTACTTGGGTACCTTTCACGGCTTTTTCTTTCCTGTCAATAACATGAATGGTCAGTGTCCAGTAGACGGAATAGGAATGATGCTGGGGACTGGCATCAATGGTAAAATCTATTCCTTCAAATACATTGGAGCGAAACTCGATATCCTTTGCCAGGCAATCCGTCCGCTCGGTCCATCCCATGCGTACGGCCGGGAAATCTTTTACGGCATCTGCTGAGCTGATGATCCGGTTTCGGGCTATCACGGTACCTGTGGCACTTCCGTATCCACTGGCTACCCACATGGGTGTCACATTGGTGGTGATGCGGTTGTTGTATAACTGGCCTCCAAGAGATCTGCCGC
>LJUP01000019.1 GCA_001303955.1 Bacteroides sp. SM23_62
GATCTGCGGGAGATGTACAGAGAAGATCTTGAGAAAGCAAATGATGACCTAAAGGAACTTCAAACCAACCATAAGAAAATTGAGCAAGAATATAAGGATCTGCAGAATATTAAAAGTGAGATCCGGGCAAATGTGGATCATACCCGGGAAGTATATCAGTGGCTGGATTCTGCGGAAGATGATACACAACGCATCGAAATACGAAGATTACTGCAGAAGGAAATTCAACGGTTGGTTGAATGGATTAAGATATATCCATTGACCGAGAAGTATGAACCAGGACCGGTAGAAGTTGAGGAGAATATTTACAAGATAATGACAAGTAAGTCAATTGAGAAAATCAGGATCAAATATAAAAACATTGAAAAGTTATCCATTCTACCAATGGTTCAATATCTGGATGGGACCGTAACTGTCTCTAAACTAACTCGCTCCCAAAAGCAATAAATTTTTTTCTGCTAAAGGGTTAAACTGCATATAATCTCCTGATGTTAGGTCCTCCTGCGCCGGAAAAACCATGTTTGCCCGACGCCTTCCGATTATTTTATCATAATCAGGATGTTACTGCAATGAAACATAATCAAATTGTTCTGATCCTGACTATTTTTAATTCTGCTGTGTCTTAACCAGGCAGAGTCTGTCCTGGCCAGTCCGCCTGTTCATTCTTGGGCTCCTCCTGCACTCATGGAGGGAGGGAGTACACGGGCTGTTTCATCCATCACGGGCTCGGGGCCCATTTCGAGGACCAGCTCCCTTCCCTTTAACAAAGCATTTCGCCTTACCCAGAATTTGCCCAGCCGCTCACCATTGAGGGAGGCAGACTGGATATAAATATTGTCGAGTGAATTGTTAAGGGCCCTGATGACCAGTTCCCCGCCTTCATAATAGGCAGGATCAAGCCTGATCGTTACCTTATCGAACAACGGGCTTCCCAGCTGGAATACCGGATCGGCGAAGGCATGCCCCGATACATCGAAAAGACCCATCCCCGCCATGACATACCATGCGCCTAGCTGCCCCTGGTCCTCATCCTGCCCGAAACCATATCCATGCAGGGGTTCCGTACCGTAGAACTCATCACAGATCAGGCGGGTCCATTGCTGTGTCAGCCAGGGCTTCCCGGTGTAATTAAACAGCCAGGCATTATGCAGACAGGGCTGATTTCCATGGTTGTATAATTTTTCGAGCCCGGAGAAGCTATCAATTTCCCTTCCTCCTCCGAATAGGCTCTTTCGGGCCTCCGTAAACATCATTTCGAGCCGTTCATTAAAAAGATCAAGGCCGACAAGGTCAATGATCCCCGCAGGATCATGGGGAACATACCAGGTATACTGGAATGCATTCCCTTCCTGGAATCCCCGCCAGGGTTCCATCGGATCGAAGTTTTCAATGAAGCTGCCGTCAGGATACCGGGGTCTGATGTACCTGGTCTCAGGGTCAAATAACAATTTGTATGCATTGGCCTGCTTCATTAGCCGCCTGTAATCATCCTGCCTGCCGAGGGACTTGGCAAATTCTGCCACGGCAAACGAACTGAAACAGTATTCAAGGGTATGGGACGCCCCGAAATTGAATAACCATCCGTTTGACAGGGTGGTATCGTAGGACGGGATATAGCCCATGTTGACAAAATAATGCAGGTCATATTTCCCCGAACCGAAATCCCGTCCCCTGTAGCCTGTCTCATTCTTGTATGCAGCTGTATAGGCTTTCTCTACATCAAAGTCCCTGATCCCGCAGTTATATGTTGCCGCGAGCATCAAACCGTTGAAATTGGTTTGGACACCATTTGCAAATGCACCGGCTGCTACCCCATCATGCAGCCAGCCGGTTTCATCACTGAAATCAAGGTTGGATTGCATATATTCACTCATATAATCCGGATAGGCAAGTGCCCATAGCTGGCCCAGGTTCCAGAATCCTCCCCAGATGCCATCGGTATTGTAATGATGATACTCCGGAATGCCTTTCTCATCAAGGGGTATCTGTCCGATTGAACAGTCATTGCGGGGATACTGGCCATTGATATCGCTGGCAAGTCCCCTTCCCAGAAGGGCATGATAAAGCCCGGTATAAAATTTCAGCCTGTCCTGTTCCCTTCCTCCCTCCACCTTGATTATGGAAAGTATTTCTTTCCACCTGGCATGAGCATCTTTCCTGACTTCATCGAAATCCCGTCCGGACAATTCCCTGACAAGATTCAAACGGGCATTTTCAATGCTTGTATAGGACAAGCCTGCCATGACCTCAATCTTTTCCCCCTCACCGGTTGAAAAAGTCAGGTACATTCCATTCCCCCTGCCCTTGGTTTCGGAATCGCCTTCCACAACGGATCCATCTGTAAAGGTTCCCCATGAGACCGGTGTCTTGCTCAGCTGAATTACAAAATACATCCTTACCCTGTTTCCGGGATCACAAAACTTGATGTATTCAGGATTGGTTATGATATATCCTTCCAGTTCCCTTTCACCGGTTTTTTTTAAATAAGCTTCGGTGACGTCACTGCTTTCTCCCTGCCTATGCCCGATGTCAACAATAAGGTGTGAACTCTTGGATTCGGGGAAAGTATACCTGTGGAAACCGGCCCGGTCTGAGGCTGTTAATTCAGTCCTGATATCATAGTCTGAAAGCACTACAGAATAATAACCAGGTACAGCCATTTCATCGGCTTTGGAAAATCTCGACCTGTAGCCTGAATCGGGGTCTTCGAGTGATCCCGGAACCGTTTTGAGTTGACCGGTAGCCGGCATTATGACCAGTCCCCCGACCTGAAACTCATGAAAATGCCCAAATCCCTCAATGGAGCCGTGCCGGTCGTCATACCCGCAAGGCAGCCAGCTTCCCATACTGCCGTATGCATTTGTATGCGGGGCGAGTTTTGCCATCCCGAAAGGCCTTGCGGCTGGGGTATAGAAAAACCATCTCCCGTGAACGGAACCGATCTGGGGATCGACATATTCTACAGGATCAAAATCATTGAATGAACCACATGAAGCTGTTAATACAGTTATAAACAAAAAGCAGAAAAGTCGTTTCATCCTTGTTGGCACTGATTCAGTCCTCATCCAATTGATCATAATGAATTATTTTTCAGAAAATCAATGACCTCAGAAATATACCCGAATGCGATTGCCACCACGGTATCCGCGGCTCCGTAGTAGATCACGATTTTATCATTTTCCTCAAGGGCGGCGCAGGGGAAAACCACATTGGGTACATCCCCCACTCTCTCGTATAATTCACTGGGAGCCAGGAGATAGGGCCTCGAACGGCAGATTACCTTTTCGGGTTCATCCCGGTCAAGCAATACGGCGCCCATTGCATACCTGAAACCATTGCAAGTGGTTATCACACCATGATAAAATAGCAGCCAGCCTTCACTGGTCAAAACAGGTACCGGTCCTGCTCCGATCTTTGTGCTCTGCCAGCCACTTTGTTCAAAAGCAGTAATTTTCATGACAAGCCGGTGCTCACCCCAGTATTTCATATCGGGACTGTAGCTCAGAAAAATATCGCCGAACGGAGTGTGCCCGTTATCACTCGGTCTGCTAAGCATGGCATACCGGCCGCCAATTTTTTGAGGAAACAGGACACCGTTCCTGTTAAACGGAAGGAAAGCATTTTCACATTGAAAATACCGTTTAAAGTCGAAGGTATATGCCATGCCGATGGTCGGGCCATGGTAGCCGTTGCACCATGTGATCCAGTACCTGTCTTCAATAAATACAAGCCTCGGGTCATACTGGAATTCCGAATGGAGGTTATTCGTATTTCCCGGCTCAAATTTTATGGGCTTATCTTCAATATCCCAGTTGATCCCATCTTTGCTGAAACCGGCATAAATATTCATTTGAATAGCCCTGTTGTCAATACGGAAAATACCTGCGAACCTTCCATCATAGGCCGCTGTGGCACTGTTAAAAATGCCGTTTCGTCCGGGATGGCCGCCGCTTGTGATGATTGGATTTTTTGAATATCTCCAGACCGGTGAAGATATTCCGGGAGGTCTTTCCTCCCATGGAATAGGTGCCTGTTTCATAATTGATTTATTTAACATAATACACTGAGAAATTCTTTACCAGTGGGGTTGCCGTTGATTTTTGTACTGTCAACCTGATTTTCGTGCATTCCACATCATCAAAATACTGGATCCGCTTATGCCCGATGGATTCCCCTTCACAAACCACTTTCCAGTCCCCCCTGACCCTGGCCTCCACGATGTATTCTCTGATACATTCGCCATATAGTATCTCCTCCTGAATAACCACATGGTTGATCTTTTGCTTCTCTTGCAGGCTAAGCGTTATTCTTTCCCCTGAGCCCGAGGTGGAAGCGATGGGCACGGAAAAGCGACGCCGGATTTCATCGCCCCATTCTTTCAGCCGCTTTACATCCGGCTCGGGCATCAATCCGTCCGGGTCAGGGGTAAGTCCCACGATCAGCGTGGAATTACGCCCTACCGAATGATAGTACATCTCCATCAGGTCTTCCAAAGGTTCGATATTTTCCTCATCTCCCGGCTCCCAGAACCACTCGTGGCGGCCATTTTCTCCTCGCAATGGGGCATCCGACATGGCAGGCATCCAGTATCTCCCATCCGGATCGCCATGGCTCAGAAATTCCAATCTTTTCTCGGGAAGCTCTCCAAAATGTGAATAGGGACTGGGGACAGTGGTCCAGCAGGGATAACCCACCGTTCCTGATTCCGAGCCGCCCCATCTGGCTTCGGCCAGCTGCTCGTTGTGGTAGAACAGGCAGTTGGGCTGGTATCTCTGGACAATGGGTAAAACATCCGGTGCTCCTTTGTCGGGATGGCTGGCACCGCCGTCGAACCAGATCTCAAACAATGCTCCATAACGGGTGCATATCTCTTCTAACATCCCTTCAACCATCCGGTTATAGTATTTTTGACGGTTGTCGCGGAAATCACCTTCTCCGTTTACCTTAAAATCATGGACACCAAGAAAGGAGTTCCACCGGATACCCAGGTAGATGCCTGGCTTTATATTGTATTTCCGGCATGAATTCACAAAATCACGGACAATATCTCCCTTTCCATCCTGCCAATTAACAGCTTTGAGGCAGTAGGGATTTACATCGGAGGGATAGAGGGCAAAACCGGTCTCGTGGGTGGCCGTGAGAATGGCAAACTTTGCCCCGGCGTCTTTGGCGGCCTTTATCCACTGGTCGGTGTTCAGTTTCGCCGGATGGAATATCTGGTAATCCGGAACAGGTGTGATCCGGTTATTGCGCTGGTTATACTTTACACCATCGAACACATGCAAATCATAACTGAAGAGAACACCCATTTCGGCTTCCTGCCAGGCCAGTTGCCTGGCATTGGGTCTGGGCGAGGGATGCTTCGCAATGGGGATGAATATACAATAGGCTTCATCACCTTTTTTAACGGCCAGGCTGAGCACGCTGGGTTCCCCTTCCTCGATGTAAATAAACGGACGTTCCAGGCGCTCAGGCACCAGCACGCTACCGTCCCGCATCCCTATCTTTTTGGGGGTTAATACATATTCTGTTGCTTTTTTCCAGTGGATACCATCGCGCGAACTGACCATGCCGATAAACGTATGCGCATGAAATACTCCGTAAAAGTGTTCCCTTGCAGCATCATACCAGAGAGACATGTCTTCCGTGTCAAGGTAATCGATCACCGGTGTGGACTGCATTTCAAACGGGCCTGTCGGGGAACCGGAGACGGCTATGGCCTGATTGCGGATAAACCGGGTTTCGTTGGGCTTGTCTCCTTTGACAATCAGGTAATAGTTTCCATCCCTGCCCCTGTCAATGGCTGGATTGACCGTGAGGGTGGTAATGGGACCGGAGGGTTCGATAAGGGGTTCATCCATGCGTTCCCATGGCCCGGAAAGTGAATTGGACACAGCCACGCCGGTGCGCTGATTGGGACGCAGGATTTTCCAGTTGGGATGACCATACCCTGTATTTGCCGTTTCGATCAGTTCTTCTTCGGTATAATCTTTATCTCCAAGGTTGGTGGAACAATAATAAAGGTAATATTTATCATCAAAGTTCTTGATCTTGGGATTATGTGCCGTAATGGCATCCCAGTATCCTTTTCCCCTGCCTTTCAATACGGTTTCTTTGAATGTCCATGGACCCGCAGGTGCATCGGATACAGCATGGGCAATTTCTGAATGGGTCAGCCAGCCGTAGAAACCGTACTGCTTTTTCCAGCGCGAATAGAAGAGGTGGTATTGGCGATCCTTTCCCTTCACAATGGAAGTACACCAGTGATAGTATCCTTCTGCCTGGAAGATATTTTCCCCGGAAACAGGTTGCAAACGGTCCCGGATAAACAAATCATCCGGCTTTTGAGCATCGGTAAACTGGCAGCAACACAGGCAGAACAACAGCAAAATATTTCGAAACATTTTCCAGGATTTAATTCATTATTAGTTCAGTTGTGGACAGGAAAAATATTGCATTACTGACACTATGAAAAAGCATTTCTCAGTAATTCAAGGCTTTTAGGTATGGCTGTCCGGGGGTCTTCCTTCCCTTCAAATTCAAGGGAAATATAGCCCTGGTAATTCACTTTTCGCAGGATTTCTGCCACCTTCTCATAATCAATATCCAATGTATACCACTTTCCACCTCCGTAGTAGGTTTTGGCCTGGACCAGAAAGGTTTTTGGCGCCAGCAATTCCAGCTGCCTGTACTGGTCTTCCAGAAAATTGCCGGTGTCTGCGGTTACCTGCAGCCAGGGCGAATTTATTTCATCCACAATGCGAAGTACACCTTCCGCTGTTCGCCCCAGTCCCCAATGGTTTTCCAGTCCCAATACAACACCACATGCTGCGGCTTTTGGCAGGCATTTCTCGATGGAATCAATCACCCATCTGAATCCATCTTCTTCGGTATAACCTTCCAGGACAGGTTCAATGCCCCTGTTTTCCATCAGTTCGTCGAAGGATTCAATGGTGCGCCAGCGGCCTGTATTCAATCTCATGGTCGGGATCCCTAGTTTATAAGCCAGTTCGATCTGGTGGATGGTCTTTTCCACATTTTCTTTCCGATATTCCTTTTCGGGTGAAATGAATCCCTGGTGTGTAGAAAAACCCATAAGGTCTAGTCCCGCATGAAAAGCCCTCCGCTTCAGGTTCTGTAAATATCCATTTTCTTCAGAGGCCATCTGGACCAGTAAAAGTTCAATACCGTCAAATCCCAACCTCGCAGCATCATCAATGCATTGTTCGATGGGAACATCTTCCTTGGGACCGTTGAACTGCCAGAACGAATAAGTCGATACTCCGATCCGGTTTGTTCGTTGAATATCAGCGGGACCCACCGGAGCGCTGTCAGCTTTTCGGGCACAGGACTGACCCGCAGAAAGTCCTGCAACACCAAGTGCAGCCAGTGCCGCTTTTTTTAAGAATGCTCTTCTGTTATTGCTCATCATTTAAAATATCAGTTAGTTACCATATTAATCCGTGTCAATTTCAAAGGCCCAGGCCTCCTTGCATGGTGGATTGGCCATGGCTTCTTCGGGCACATGGATTAGCATCCCTTTGCCCGTCTTTTCCCATGCTACCATGCCGTATCCGAGCAATTCAACCACGGAGCCCTGTTTTGCCTGAATGCTGTTAAGCCATACTTCTGAAGGCAGGGTGGTCTCATTTTCATCGGGCAGGTAAATCGCATAAACTGAACCATCTTTTTTCCTGGTCAGGCAGACTTTCCCATCTTTATAGGGTGCCAGTGCACGGGTTCCGTATATCGCTTCGCCATTAACCGCCATCCAGTTGCCCATTTCCTCTAATAATATATAGGCTTCATCATGCCACTTTCCTTCAGGACCCGGAGCAATGTTTAACAAAAGGTTGCCCCCCTTGGCAGTGATGTCGACCAGCATATGGATTGCCTGCCGCCCACTCATATATGTTGCATCTGGCACCCATGACCATCCGCCCCCTGCGATTATACATGACTCCCAAGGGAATGGGATAGCCATTTCAGGAATCCGGTTCTCCGGTGTAAGGTAATTCTGGTTTTTTCCGGGGACAGCCCTGTCAACCACAATTAAACCGGGTTGTTTTTCACGTGCTTTTCGTGCTAATTCATCCATGCGGATGTCCTGGTTTACAATTCTTTGTTTCAGGAAACCGCTGGATGAATTCTCCTGGGATTGCCGATAAAAATCCCGGATCTTTTCCGGGTCCTGTTTTGCAACCCAGCCGCCATCAAGCCATAAAATGCCAATCTTGCCGTAACCGGTCATCAGTTCCATGATCTGATTATGTGTAAACTGTACAAATTTTTCCCAGCGTTCAGGATATGCCTCCGGGTCATAATTTACATTGCGGTCCTGCGGCGGAAAATACGGATCCCAGTAATATTCGCTATGCCAGTCCGGCTTTGAAAAATACGCCCCTGCCCACATGCCTTCCGCCCGGAATGCATCGAATATTTCTCTGGCAATATTGGCCTTCTTATTTGTATGGAAGGGACAGTCTTTGCCGGTAACTTTATAATCGGTTTCTTCCGTGTCAAACATGCAGAATCCGTCATGGTGCTTGGTGGTGAACACAACATATTTCATTCCTGCGTAACTTGCGGCTTTTGCCCATTTTGCAGGATCGAAATCCACCGGATTAAAAGTGGTGATAAGGTTCTCATATTCTTTTTTATACTGGAAGTAGTCCCCCGGATCGGAACCGGAGCTGCGTGCACACCATCCATAATCTTCGGGACACAAGGACCAGGATTCAACAATACCCCACTGGCTGTATGCTCCCCAGTGCATTAGCAGGCCAAACTTCAGATCCTGCCAGTGCTCCAGTCTTGTACGCACCAGACTATCCTCTACGGGGTAATAGGTATAGTCGTGTTCATATACAACTTGCCCATTTAAACTACCGGCCAAGAATAGTAAACAGGTCATCATCATGAATGGCCATTTGAAATGATAATGCTTCATATTGAAATGATGATGCTTCATTTTGAGTAATATTTTAATGATGAATTAATCGCCCTCTGGACCTGTCTGTTATAAAAACCCCTATTACTTCAATTTAACGGTTTCTATTCCGTGGTGGCCAATGTTGAGGGTTGTCCCTGATTTATTGATCTCCACAGGTTTAATGGGATACTCAATAAGATTGGTTTGCACAGCTGTATTAAATTTGCTGGAAGTTCTGAGCACTGCATTGGTGGCTTTCCCCTCCGCATCGTAAACACGAACAATGACGCTATTATCATCTTCAGCTTTCTTCACGGTAGATATTACAAGGTTTTCGGAATCAATCCCAAAGAAGCTTTGTGATTCAGGTAAAGATGCACTTATATAAGCCTCAGGATCTACTACGGCAAACAATTTTTCATTGGCTTGCTTTCCAAACCTGAAACCATTTTCCCAACCGGCTCGATGAGAGTTCAGAGAGAAGCTAAAAAAATGGTTCCCTGTCTGCAGGTATTGATTTCCCTCGACATGGCAACTGATGCGCGAAGCCAGTAAAACAGGCTGCAATATTGGATACGTAACCGGATCATCGGTCGGGTCAATATAATCAGCTACCGCTACGGAGGAACTAAGCGTTACACCAAAATCCTTATCCCCTGCCCCAATCCAATTTTCAATTCCCCTTGGGTGGAGGTCTTTGGCAGGAACATTGTAGCGTTCTCCTGCGGCTCCTTCCATCTCATCCTTCCCCACTTCAACCACACCAAAAGGAACCTCGTAGGCAACCCGCCCTTCTTCCATTTTCAGAGGCAATGCCATGCGGAATTCACGAAACAGTTCCCCTTCCCAGTTCAATAGCGCAACTTTAAAATCAATCCTCTTAATCGCATGGTAAAGGATAATCTTCTGTTCTACCACGGCATAGGGCAGTTTGCTGCGTTTTACCCAGGCGCTGAAAACATCACCGGATTCCATTGCTTCCCAGTCCCCTGCATGATTTCCAGTCTGGTCAAATCCGTTCATGGATGGTTGTTGAATTTTATCAAACTCCCCAGCACCATTGCCCACAGATTCCATGGTAAATACCTCACCAGCAGCAAATTTTGAATCATCAACCAATTCTCTCTGCAGGCTTATATCGTAGATACTATTCAAACCACCATCGGCAAATGCAATTTTATAATATTCATTTTCCAGATACGGCCCTTTGTTTGATTTCGCAGTTTCTTCTGAAGCTTGTAGGTAGTAAGTTTTATAACCTATGGATGGTATGTTTTCAGCGGTTATGTAAACTTTTGCTGACTGGATACTTCCATCAGAATAATGTTTTTCAATCTTGCACTGGACAGGGATACTATTCCCGTCTGCATCCTTCACCTTTACAGACCTGACTTCGCTTTCATTAAAAACAACCTGAAAATCTACAACATCAGTCCTGTTCCAACTCAGGCTGTTAAATATTACTACCGGAATTCCTTTTTCTAGGTCAGTATTGATTTTTGATGATATGGAGCGGCTGGCATTTTCAAGGATTTGTTTAGCTTCGGTACGAGCAAATTCGAACTTCCTTCTGAACAGGTCATCTGTAATCTGTCCGTTTTTTCCGCCCCAACCATGGTCTGGATAAATTTTGGCTTCCCATGCATTTTGCAAACGGGTTGCTGGATAATTTTTAAATGACTGATCAGTTAGGGCATCAATTATGGCAAATTTCTCTGCCATTAGCAGCAATATATCTCCCTCGCGGCTGGCTTTCAATGCCTTTTGATGCCCCGGTCCGTGAATATAAAGCCACAATGCCGGACGTTCTCCGCTTATGGACGGTAGCGGGTTTGCTGCACCCACAAACGACTCAAAAAGTTCTGGTGTTGTAATAATTTTGAATCGTGGAAGGTGAATTTTTGTTTTTATACCATTTTCATTCGTCATTTCAGATATGCTTTCCCACTGCCTGATGATATGTGAATAATCATTAGCAGGGCTCATATCCCAGTCGGATAACAGCGGAATGATGTTTTTCGATGATGCTTCCGGGAAATACTTTTCCCACTCCATTGAACTGGTGGCAAGATATTCTGCAGCCTCATAAAAATTTTTATGGAGAGGGGTATACGCTTCCCCATAATGACCTGACGAATAGGTTGTTACAAAAGACCCGTCAGGGCTAAACCAGTTAAACATCCCCTTCTCATGCCTGCTGATCATCATATATTGTGTACCTGACTTCTTTAATATCTGAGGCATCTGCAGGGTTCTTCCTGGTACATCAACATTCCAATAGGTATTCGCATCATAGCCAAACTCATCTTTCAGCCATTTCCGCCCAAAATAAAACTGCCTCACCAGTGCTTCTCCCGAGTACATTTCTTCATATGGTTGAGTAAAACCTGAACCACAGGAAATTTTTCCTTCCTTAAACAATCGGTTGATAATCTCTTTTCTGTCAGGATGTCTTTCGATGTATTCCTTGATTATTAAGGCATCTTCGATATCAAAACGGTAATCGGGATTTGCAATCGCTTGTTCAATTAGCGGGGTAATCAGCATCGTATCACGTTCAAGGACACATTTCTCAGGACTGTCCATCCAGGCAATATCCTGATGGCTGGAATTCATAAGGAATATTTTTCCCCCGCCAAGCTTTGATCCGTTCAAAGCCAGTATACTTTGTACCGTTTTCGGTTCATACAGCCTACGGCTTTTTGCCTTGAAATGGCCGTTGCTGAGGGTAAATTCATTTATCAATACTCCTTTGGGCAGCAGTTTCTTTAAAATGGTATCTTTTCTTAAATTTTCGAGATATAACAATTCGCTATCCTCATCGCTAATAACAAATTTCTGGTTTTGAATATCCCCGGACAGGCTAAACCGTGCATAAGACACACCATTCTTTCCTTCAACCACAATGCTGCCTTCCTGCCCTCCTGACTGGTAAGCTAATTTTTTACCCATAAGGTTGTCCGAGGCAGTAACAAGAACATCATTTTGCCCATGGGCATGGCTTATGGATACGTCAAGCCAGACCTGAAATTCAGTTGACTTTTCGAGATAATCAATAATATCACCAGCCTTAAAAACGATAACCCATGTATTTTCTCCGGCAGCTTCACCCATAATTTTAATACGTAAAGACTCGCCCGGTTTTAACCAACTTTTGGGGGCATACATGGTCATATACCCATGGCTGTCACCATGCTGGTCATCATCAAAAGACTGGTATTTTAATATGCCTCCGTCCGGATGGGTTAAGGCGAAGGACTTATTCGTACCTGAATGAAAATTGAAACGCTTTACCCCATCAACAAAAACATTGAAATTTACTCTCTTATCGGTGATATCTATCGCTGTGAGCCATACAAACCAGGCTCCATCGGATTTAAAATGGTCAGGGATTGCCTGTGTATTCCATTCAATTCCCATCGAACCATCTGTTGCCCGGGTAATCAAGCCGTCAGTTATGTCATTGCGCAGGCTGTGGTATGAAATATTATTATGGCAATTGCTGGAATGATATCCTTCGAAGCATCCTTTTATTTGCTCCAGATACTGAAGCTGGCTTTTCAGGAAATCATCATCTTGCGCACCGACCGAAACCGTCAGTAACAAAAATAGGGGGATCAGGTTTCGTATTTTATTCATGATATCATGAGGTCGATAGATCATATAACGGATCAATTTCTTATAAATATATTTATTCTATCCATCAATTTTATCAGTGATCGAAAATTACTCACAAATAAGGAATCCCTTTACGAATCATTGACCTGGGACTGCCTGGCTTAGTCTGAAGACACTTTTAATCCAGGTGGTAAACCTCTTCCATTGGGGCCCACCATTCCCCTTCAGCTGCCGTCTCAACGGGTTCCTGACATGGATTGGTAAGTTCCCACCACTCCTGGGTTTTGGGATCGGCTGCCATTTTCTTCATATCGGCATCAAAATCAGCTCCGCTGTATTCAAAGTAACTGAAGAGGTACCCATCGCGGTAATAGATAGAATAATTACTGATGTTGCATACCTTGATCATGCTGTTAATTTCTGGCCAGGGATTGGCATGAAGATGTTTATATTCTTCCAGTTTTTCAGGTTTAACCTTGATTACCCAGCCATACCTTACCAGGTTCTCAGATTCTTTCCTGGTTTCAGATATATTTGCCTTATCCGCATTACTGCAGCTGGACAGAATGCAATAATACAGAATGAAAGTGAGCGTGGAAAGCTTTGCCAGGATAGAGACACAGGAGCGGTTATGTCTTTTCATGATCCATATTTAATGGGGATTAATACTTCACTAAATTATGCTATAAAATATGAAAAAATCATGAATACCATGAAAACTGAGAATGATATGGATCAGCAATGCATGATAAGTAATTCAAATCATATGATCCGGTTACATACAAAAGATTTCTATTGGATGATACGCTGGAAGTGATTAAATTCATCCTGAAACTTGGGAGGAAAAAATTATGAGTAAAATTCTTTTAGGCATTAACCTGGAATTTGTCCGGCATGAGGACAAGCCCTTTGAGTGGGCGGTGGAAAAAGCTGCGGAACTTGGATATGAATATGTTGAACCAATGGTGCACTGGGGCAGAGAATTATTGAGTGAAGCTGGTTATTTTCACAGTGTGTCGATGCTGGACGATCCATTCAGGATTAAAAACGCATGCGATAAAGCCGGGGTAAAAATATCGGGATTGTCTACCCACACACCCCTCTGCAAACCTGAAATCAGTTGTGAATATCTCAAGCAGGCCATCCGGTTTGCTGCCGAGATTGGAGCGCCTGTTGTCAATACGGATGAAGGACCAAAACCGGTTTGGACTTCGGAAGAGGAAGATCATGTACTAATGCGGTACGTTTTAAAAGAAGCAGCTCAGGTTGCAGAACCAAGGGGAATTAAAATCGGGATCGAACCTCATCAGCAATACAGCAAAACACCCCAAGGCCTGGATCGAATTTACCATCTCGTAGATTCTCCGGCAATCGGCATTAATTTCGATACGGGAAACGGCTACCTCGGAGGACAGGATCCATATACCTGGTTGGAAAATGTGGTCGATCGATTGGTTCATTTACACGCCAAAGATATTTCAATTCAACAGTCGGAAACTGAGCGTGGCACTGTAACCGGAACCCCGGTAGGTTGTGCATGCGGCAAAGGCGTTATTGACTGGCAAAGAATCATTGATATTTGCCGTCATTCACCGCAGGATATTGTTTTTTCCGTGGAATGCGGTACAGTAGCAGAAGCTGAATATAGCATACAACATTTGAAATCCTTAAATAATTAGGTTGCCTGAGGCGGCCCCCATTTCCTTTCAAAGTACCCAAAGGGCTTATTTTTCAGTTTCCATGGCGGCGGTATGATTGATCTCCTTCATGCCTTCCGGAATCTGGACTACTTCCATGGGTTCCAGAGTTGCCGCTTCTTTGTTCAGTTCCAAAGCAATTACGGTATTTATGGTATCCACGGGCTCTTCCGGCAGATTGATAATGACGTTTTCTTTCGTCTGCTTAAATGTCAAATCATTACCATTTAAATATTTTACAGTGAGGATTTTAGTCTTATTCAAACCGGGCAAAACCAGTTCCTTGCCAGGAAGGGAAAACAGATGCACAAATATTCGCCTTTCCTTATGTGTGGATACCATCCACTCGGCTGGTTTGAATGGTCCCCCTCTGGTACCGTATATGCTTTCGCCATTCGTTTCCAGCCAGAAGCCCATTTCCTCCAACCGGTCGATTTGCCTTTGTTCAATCCGGCCGTCAAGCATTGGTCCCACATTCAACAGCAAATTACCTCCACCGCCAGCGGTTCTCGCAAGGGTCTGGATGCATTCTTTCAGACTTTTCATATCATCATTCGGTTTCCAGGCCCATTGTGTACAAATGGTGATGCAGGACTCCCAGGGAATATCCGGATGAAAAGCACCTATCTCCTGTTCGGGTGTACAGAAATCTCCGGCATATTTTGAGGACGACGTCATTCCCATCATACCTTGTCGGCCCTTATCAATACGGTTATTGATCAGGATATCATTTTTCATTCCACGTATATACTCATATAAATCCATTCCGTATTCATGAGTCCATGCTTCTTCCCACTCCCCGTCGAACCACATTATGTCCGTGTCATATCTAACGATCAATTCTTTAACCTGATTCTTAAGATAATCCACGTACAATTTCATATCTGATTCTTCAACAGGCCGTGGATCGCCACCGTACCTGGTGGTATAATGTGGATGATGCCAGTCGGCAATGGAATGATAGGTGCCAAAGAGAACTCCCTGACGTTTGCATTCATCGGACAACTCTTTTAAGATATCACGCTTAAAAGGGGAGGACATGATGTCATGGTCAGTAAATTCCGAATCCCAGATACAAAAACCGTCATGATGCTTGCTGGTAATGATCATATATTTCATTCCTGCGGCCTTGATCATGCTTACCCACGTTTCAGCATCGAAAAGGACAGGATTGAATTCTTTGTACAGATTATCGTATTCTTCAATTGGCACCTTGGTTCCACGGGACCAACCGATTTCGGTGCCCCGTAAACTCACCGGTCCCCAGTGAACAAACAGCCCGAATTTGAGATCCTGCCATTTATTTAGCATCTCCGCATTCGGTTTTAAATCCGGGTTGGCTTCCCCTCCACCCCATTGGGCGTCAATAAAGAGTGGCAGAGACAGTAATAGTAAAAGGTGAATACACTTTTTCATAATGAGTTCCTCCCGTGTTCTATTAATTTAATAATACATTGTTGTCGGAATCGTTTTCTGGCTGGTATATGCTTGATTTTTAACCACATCTAATGAGAAATCTGGAAGTCAGAGCGAATCCAATCACCTACTTGATTCAGCGTTTTTACATCAATATCGCGAATCTGTCCTTCATAATCTGGTCCAATATTAATCGAGAAAATATTACCGTACTTGACAGCCCCCATGTAATCTTTATAAAGTTTTTCTGCCGGATGGCAGAGCGTATCATGTTTGGGTAATGAATAAAACCAGTCTGCTCCGCCATCATGGTCGGGTAAAATCGGGTATGTGAACTCCGCCACCAGGAAATTATCATAATTATCTTTAAGGTAATGCTCACCGGCTACTGCTGCTTTATCACCAATCGGGCCCGGTTTTCCACGTTCGCGTAAATTCAAACGTCCTGCTGTTTCACCGGTATTATATCCAACAAAACAATTGGGTTGAAATTGATGCACCCAATCAACAGTTTCTTTATGGCTCAAACCGCCATCTCCAATGGCGTGATCCATCCAAAAAAACTCTATGGGCCCGTATTGGGTGCATAGTTCTTTTAGCTGAGCTTTCTTAACTTCAGGATTATATCCCCCCTTCATCCACACACCATCCTCTGCACCAGGCCAGTTCCAGTCGCTCTCGGAAAAATAGAGCGCCAGCTTGATTCCGTATTTATCACAAGACTTGCGGAGTTTTGCCAGTACATCAATCCCTAATGGACTGTTGGTTACTTTTTTATCTGTCGTTTTTGTATCCCATAAACAAAATCCATCATGATGCTTAGAGAGAAATAAAATGTATCCCATCTCGGCATCATGGGCCACCTTGCACCATTGGTCGGTATCATATCCTTTCGCCTTGAAAAAACTTGCATCCTTATCAAGTGTAGGTGTCCATTCCTTTCCGTAAAAAGTGCTGAAAGACCAGCAGATAAACATGCCGAACTTCATGTCCTTAATTTGTTGAGCCCGGATATTGTCATCCATTTTTTTAGTGTAATCAAAAGTAGTCTGGTTCTTACAACCATTTAAATACAAACCGGAAATAATCGCAATACAGAATAATTGAATCTTCATGTCCTTCTCCTTTATATCTGGATTTTTACTGATTATTTGAGTGTTAATTATTAGAAATTACTTATTATTCGATAGTTTTTGCATTTTGTATTACTGATGCTAGATCGATCGAAATTCCGCCTTTAATTTTGCTTTCAACTGCGGCTTGCAAATAAATATTCAGCCGGAAATTTCCAGGGTTCACGGTATTCCGGTATGGCCAGTTTTGCGGCTTCATCGTCACTAATAATCTGCTCCGTATCCGGATCAAATCTGAGTGATCTTCCAAGTTTCATTGACAGCACACTTAGTGTAATAGGGACATCAACCAGTACATGATATCCGGGATTACACGAAGGTTGTTTGCGTGATTTTATGCATTCTATCCATTCAATTTCATGTCCGGGAGAGGGTGCAATAGATACGGGGGGTGTTTCTTTATCCTTCATTCGGTCATCTTCAGGCAACACCTTATGAGTAGAATAATCAGTAAGCAGGGTTCCATTTACACCATGAAAATATATCCCCAACCTGCGCCTGCTCTCCTGACCACGCAAGAAATCAAAGCCATAACTATTTGTCAGTGAACTCATCCAGGTCATGGTTAGATCCGGATAACGCCAGATTACCTCATGATTGTCATAGGCATCACCATCATCTTTAATGATGTATCTTCCACCTGATGCACTGATATCGGTTGGGTAACCCAGCTCCAGTGCCCAGACAGGCAGGTCGGTTATATGGGGTGCCATTCCGGGAGTCCATCCACCACTGAAATCCATCCAGAATCCATGATAGAAGGCATCTTTTACCAGATTTGGATTGAACGGCTGCATCCTCGCGGGACCCACCCACATATCCCAGTCCATTCCTTCGGGTATTACGTCCGTATTATTGCCTAGACCTATACCATCTGGAGCTTCATTCATTACGTTAAATGTTCGTACTGTGCCAATATCGCCCAGATTTCCCGAGCGGACCAGTTCGACCATCCTGCGGTAGTGTTCACTGGCATGGATTTGCGTACCAATCTGACAGATAACATCGTGTTTTCTAACTGCATTCCGCACTGCCAGGCTTTCCCCCAGATGCATTGTCATGGGTTTTTGCAGATAGATGTCCAATCCGGATTCAGCTGCCTCAATAGCCTGAATGGCATGCCAATGCGCGGGAGTAGCAATAATGACAGCATTGAGATCTTTCTGTTGAAGAAGTTCCCTGTAATCGGTATAGCCCTTACAAGTATTTTTGAATTGTTCCACCACAGGATCCAATCTTTCCTTCCAGACATCACATGCCGCTGTAACAACAATATCAGGATGTGTTGAACATGCCTTAAGATTCGCTCTGCCCATACCGCCGCATCCAATTATACCAAGATTTATCCTATCACTTGGAGCAGAAGTACTTTTCCCGCCGACCACTGAAGATTTTAAAATAAGTGGTGCAGCAAATGCAGCGGCGGTGGTTGTGGTTAAAAATTTTCTCCGTGTGAATGGTGAATTTTTTTTGCTGTTATCCATGATGATATAAGTTTTGTTGATAAGATCTTAATAATGATAATACAACTCAAAAGCAGTTTATTCTTCTTCTAGTGTCATCTCGGCATTCAGATAATAAGCTCCGGCCAATACAATGTTTTTACCGAGCAAAGACTCAGGGGAAAGGATCTCCACAAATCCATCCTTCTGCAAGCCGGTTTCTATGGCTGTTTTACTGAATCCATTTCCCTTATTAATAAATAGGTAACTTTGTCCACCTTCACTTACCACACCGGTTTCAGGGATCGCATAAACCTTGCTGCTCCCAATCAACACCTGGGCCTTTACATACATCCCTGAAAGAAGGTTGGCATCCGGATCTGTAATGTGTGCGTGAACGTCCACCGAACGGTTTCCCGGATCAATTGCTTTGCCCTTGGCATGAATTACACCATGGTATAATTTGTCCTGGGCCTCCGTTGTGAATTCCACCTGCTGACCCTGCTGGATCCTGCTGATATCCTTCCCGTATACGACCAAATGAAGGTTCAATCTGGCTATATCAACCAATTCAACAATGGGATCTCCTTCATGCATCAATTCCCCGATTTTTATGTCGTGATGGGAAATATAACCGGAGATGGGGGCATGTATATTAATACGGGACTGAAGGCTGTTCACATTGATTGTCTCGGGATTAAGTCCCAGGAGTCTCAGCTGTTCCCTGAGGGATGTATGGCGGGCCAGGGTATTCTCGTAGCTGGTCCGGGCCCTCATCAATGACTTTTTAGATGCAGCATTTTCCCTGGCAAGTGCTTCCTGCCGTTCCAGGTCTTCCTTCAACAGTACCAGGTTATTGCCGGTCTGGATGAATTCCTGCTGAAGTTTAAGGAAATCAGGATGTTCCATAACCGCCAACAGGTCACCTTTAGTGACCTTTTCACCCCAGTGGAAATTGATTTCCCTCACATAGGCTTCGACAGGCAGGGAAACAGTTACCTGGCCTCGTGGAGGAACCCTGACATAACCGTTACAATTGAGTACATCCGATAATTCCTTCTCTTCGAGCTTGCCGGATACTATTCCCGCCAGGTCAATCTGATCATCACTAAGGCTAAGCAGATTTGCCGGTGATACAGTTGCTTCTTCGGCTTCTTCCTGTAATTTTCCCTGGCAGGCCGCAAGCACAAGGATCATCAATACAGTAATATATTTTTTCATCGGATCTGTTAATTTCTGTAGTTTGATAGCATCATTTACTTCATTAAATACTCCAATTCAATGGCCGTCTGGTTGTAGCTGTTGAGCTGTTCAAGGTATGCCCTTTTGATGTCCAGGGCAACCGAAATACTCTGGATAAATTCAAAATATTCTATATCCTGTTTCTCGAACTGCAAGGTAGCTGTATTTATAAGATTTTCAGAGCTTTTCACCGCGGTTTCCTCATAGTATGACAGCTGCTGATCATAATTCTTCAGCTGCTCCTGCAAGGTCTGTATTCGTAATTCTTGCTGATGGACTTGCCATTGTAACTCATTATGTGCCATCTCAGCCCTTAGTCGGGCCTGGCTGACACGGGCTCCCTGCGGTACAAACCATATGGGAAAGGTCATACCCAGCATAAAACCTGAAAATCCGGTCATCTTGTCTATGCTCTGGTTGAAATATCCGGCCGAAAGTCCGGGAAAAAACCTGGATTTTTCCAGTTTGAGGTTAGCCTGTTCCATGTTGTAGAGATCTTCATAATAACTTCCGATAAGGCTTTGCTCTACGGTTACCGCGGGAAGGATAAGCTGGTATTTTTCTAGACCATCTTCGGGAGGAAGGATGGTATCACTGATCCGGAGAACCTGTTTTAAAAGATTTTCTGACTCGTAATAGTTCCTTTCTGCTTCTTTCCATTCATTTAATACACCTGCATAGCGCGTTTCAACCAGTGATTTCTCCAGCAGGCTGCTTTCTCCGTTTTCAAAACGGGCCTTTGCCACCAATAAAAATTTCTCATAAAACAGTTTTTCTCTTTGTATCAGCAGGTAAAGGCTGTGATTATAAACCCAGAACTGGTAGAGGGCTTTTACCCGCCGGTCCAATCCTGCCTGTGTCAGCAGAAGGTTACTCTGCATTGCTTCAATCTGCTGATTTACAAAACCTGATCTTTGGATATGGCTCAGTACGGAACCGAAATTCTGTTCTATCTGAATAAAGCGGTCATCAGCTCCGGTATTTAACTGTCCGTATGTGTACCTGAATTCTGCCGGATCCAGATCCACTATTGACTTTCTCCCGGCCTCCGCACTTTCAAGTTCCAGCTCTGCATTTTTCAAAACCAGGTTATTCTCCCTGGCTATTTCAAGGGCTTGATCCTGGGTAAGGATTTTTCCGACAGGAATCTCATTCTCTGATCTGGCTTCCTGAGCAGATACCTTTTGGGGAAATAGGGCGTTGGTGGAAATCAAGACAAAGACAATGACAGAGAAGAAAATCATCAGGTTTAATTTTCCTTTACCCGGCTTTTTCATTCGAGGCAGTCTTAATCTTTGCGCAAGCTGCCTTTTATTTGTAGTCTGTATATCACTTCGGTTCATCAAACTGTATAATATGGGAAGAATTATCAGTGTAAGCATGGTTGAGGTTATTAATCCACCGATCACCACGGTCGCGAGGGGTCTCTGGACCTCTGCCCCCGCCGAGATGGAAATGGCCATGGGAAGGAAACCCAGGATGTCGGTAACAGCCGTCATCAGGACAGGTCTGAGCCGTGTACAGGCACCCTTGATGATAATATAATTGATATTCTTCACACCTTCCTTCTTGAGGTCATTATAATAAGAAATCAGCACTATACCATTCAGTACGGCCACACCAAACAGGGCGATAAACCCCACACCTGCTGAGATGCTGAAGGGCATTCCACGAACCCAGAGAGCCAGCACCCCGCCTACAGCAGATAAGGGTACCGCGGTGAATATCAACAGTGCATATTTCACTGAATTAAATGTAAAGAACAGCAGGATAAGGATCATTACCAGCGCGATCGGAACCACCACTTTAAGTCGTCCCAGGGCATTCTCGAGATTTTCAAACTGTCCCCCGTATGTAATATAATAACCAGCCTTTAATTTAAGTTTCTCTGACAATTCCTGGTTGATCTCCCATACCAGGCTCTTTACATCCCGGTTTCGTACATTGATGCCTATGGTCACCCTTCGTTTGGTGTCGTCACGTGAGATCTGCAGGGGCCCAACCACATATTTAACAGTAGCAACCTCAGAGACCGGGATTGGATCTCCAGTATATGCTCTCACATATAACCTGCTGATATCCATTTCTTTCCGGTAGGAAGAATCCATCCTGACGACCAGGTCAAACCGGCGTTCTCCTTCGAAAACCACGCCAGCCTGTTCACCTGCAAATGCGGTTCGGACTGCAGCATTCAACTCCTTCACATTCATTCCGTATTTGGCTATTTTCTGACGGTCATAGCGGATTACATACTGGGGAAGACCGGATATCTGTTCCACCTTAACATCAGATGCTCCGGGAAGTGACTCAATAATTCCAGCTGCCAGGTTAGCCTGGTGGTACAGTTCATCAATATCTTCCCCATAGATCTTTACAGCAATATCAGTTTTCACACCGGTCATCAATTCGTTAAACCTAAGCTGTATGGGCTGTGTAAATTCGAAGGATGCAGCGGTAATGACACTCAATTTCTCTTTCATCTTTTCTATCAGTTCCTCTCGGGTTTTGGCCGAAACCCACTCTTTTTTCTCTTTCAGCACGATCATGATGTCAGCATCCTCAATAGCCATTGGGTCTGTAGGTACTTCGGCTGTCCCGATTTTGGAAACGACCTGTTCAACCTCAGGGAAATTATCCAGCAATATCTTTTCTGCCCGGGTAGTCTGAAGCACACTCTGTGACAGGGAACTGCCAGGCGGGATGGTCATTTGCATAGCCAGGTCACCTTCCTCAAGGGTGGGAAGAAATTCCCCTCCCATCCTGGTATAAATAAAAGCACTGATCAGCACCACTGCCAGTGTACTTAACAGGATAGGGTATTTGAACCTCAGTGAAAGTTTCAGGACCGGGTGATAGGTGAGCTTTAAAAACTTGATGAACCGGTCGGAAAATGTTTCTTTCCAGACGATATTCCTCTTCATCACAAGGGCGGACATCATGGGTACGTATGTCATGGACAGGATAAATGCGCCCAGTATGGCAAAACTGAAGGTCTGGGCCATGGGCTTGAAAGTTTTGCCTTCAATGCCTGTCAATGTCATGATTGGGATGAAAACAATCAGGATAATGATTACCCCGAATCCTGCTGATTTATATATTGAGGTCGAAGACTTTGTAACGACCTCATCCATCTCCTCGACAGTAAAAACCTTGTTTCGATATTTTTTATAAAGCTGATGCATGATGCTTTCCACGATGATTACAGCCCCGTCGATTACGATCCCGAAATCAATGGCCCCGAGCGACATCAGGTTTGCCGATACCCCAAAAAGGTGCATCATGATGAAGGAAAACAGCAGGGATAAGGGGATCACGGAAGCGACTATCAAGCCCGATCTAAAATTGCCCAACAGGAGAACCAGTACCAGGATAACCAGGAGTCCACCGAGGATCAGGTTTTCTGCCACCGTATGAATGGTTTTGGAGACCAGTTCTGAGCGGTCTAGGTATGGGACGATCCGCACACCTTCGGGAAGCGATTCCTGCACACGGTCAATACGTTCCTTAACCTGGCGGATCACTTCTGAGGAATTTGCACCCTTGAGCATCAGGGTTATTCCTCCAACAGCCTCACCCCTGCCATTTGCCGTCATGGCTCCGTACCGTGGTGCATGGCCTAACTGAATTCTGGCTACCTGTTTTAACAGGATTGGCACTCCCCCTACTGTCTTGAGGACAATCTCATCGAGGTCAGATAATGCTTCGATAAGTCCCTCAGCCCTGATGTAAAAAGCATTTGGTCCCTGTTCTATGTAAGAGCCACCCGTATTTTCATTATTCCTGGCAACCGCTTCATGAACATCAGTGATGGTCAGATCAAAGGACCGGAGCAAAACGGGATCTACACAAATCTCATACTGCTTGAGAAAGCCCCCGAAGCTGGAGATTTCTACAATCCCGGGGATCCCAGACAACTGGCGTTTGACTATCCAGTCCTGTATGGTTCGCAGGGCTGTGGCGTCATAACGATCCCTGAACCGCTTATCGACCTCCAGCGTATACTGGTAAACCTCTCCCAGTCCGGTTGTGATCGGAAGCATCTCCGGCGATCCAATGTTTTCCGGGATCTCGCTCCTGGCTAAACCGATCTGTTCGTTGACAAGTTGCCTCGCATCCAGGATAGGGACCCTGTCCCTGAAAACAACCGTAACCACGGAAAGCCCATACCGGGAAATGGACCGGATTTCTGTAACGTCCTTGATATTGGCCATTGTCACCTCCAGGGGATAGGTGATGAATTTTTCTACCTCCTGCGGAGAAAGTGACGGGGATATAGTGACCACCTGGACCTGGTTGTTGGTGATATCCGGCACTGCGTCGATGGGGATCTGCAGCATGGACCAGACACCAAGTCCCGCCATTACCGCCACAAGAAAACCAACAATTGACTTGTACTTTATTGAAAATGAAATGATCCTTTCAAACATGATAGCTTCGGGTGATTTCCTGTTAAATTACCCATAAAATATTTTAATGTTCACCTGAATCATCTTTATTCTCCTGAGAGATCACCGGGCATGTGACCATCAGAAAGAATAAGTCCCAAACCGCCGTAAATATCGCGATTTGGGATTTTTTGTGCCCAGGACAAGAATCGAACTTGCACGACCAAAAGAGGTCACTAGGCCCTCAACCTAGCGCGTCTACCAATTCCGCCACCTGGGCAGGAGTGTATGGGTGTGGATGTGAGTGTGAGCTCCGTGATTTTGGGAATGCAAATTTAAATAAAAAATCCAAACTATTGAGAAAGTTTGGAACTAATAGGTCCAAACCATCTTATGAAATAATAATTTCCTCTAGGGAACGCTTTGGAACGTGGTGAACATTATTCTGATCCCGCCAGTATTTCACATCCCCCTCTGGTCCAATACTTTCGATCTCTATGGTTTCTTTTGGTTTTCCCAAGGCTATAACAAGCAGGATCTCAAATTGTGCAGGAATCTCAAGCTCCTTTCGTAACCCTTCCCGCTGAATTGATGCAATCATACAACCTCCTAGTCCTTGCTCAGTCGCACCCAGCAGAATACTTTGGGCAGTAATCCCGTGATCACAGCCAAAAGTACCACTAATATCTTTATCTCCCAGGATGATAATGTAACCTGACGGTCTCTCTCCCTCTTCAGGGCCATCCCAGTCCTTGAGATAGCCCGCCCACCTGAGATAAGGAAATATAGCAGCATTTGAATCCGCATCAGCAGAAAGCATGTATTTCAAGGGCTGGAGATTACTTGCAGACCCACAAAGTCGAGCAAGATCTACCAATTGCCTTAGCATTTCATACTCAATCGGAACATTTTCGTAGAATCTACGATAGCTTCGATTCTTCAATACAAGTTCTACCAAAGTCATAATAGTGATTTTTATAAAGTATTACTGAAACTTCAATTGCCCTCAGGAAATATATTAAATATACAATTTATCAGGCAGTAAATGACATTCCCTATAATAAATCAAAGAGATTAAAAGAGAAGGATTTAAAGCAGATATATTTAAAAAAGCTCTGCAAATCAATAATTGCAGAGCTTTTTTAAATAAGTTGTGCCCAGAACAGGACTCGAACCTGCACGTTGTTGCCAACACTGGTCCCTGAAACCAGCGCGTCTACCAATTCCGCCATCTGGGCGTGAAAGTATGGATTTGGGTGTGGGTGTGAAGTGCGTGCTGATTGATTTTCGGATTGCAAATTTAACTAAAAAATTTTAACGACGAATAAAGTTTGGAACTTTAAGGTTCCAAACTTTATTCTATGTCAGAATCAGGATTCAGAGTGTGGCAGTATCTAAAAATTTTCATATCCTCGAACCATTCCAAGACATCTCTTTTTCTGCAATAACGAGGACCAGCATGTAAATACTCAAGATACGATGAATGACTCCATTCATTAATATTTTCAACGATACCGTGTTTGATTGGATTTCTATGAATATAAATCACTACAGTCCTCAGGTAGTCTGAGTCTCTGATTAATTTCCTGCGAAAGTTCTGAGAAAACAAATTCCCTTTTCTATTATACAGATTATTGAATGATTGTGCGTAAGCGGCAAAAAAATTTCCAAATTTTCTCGCATAATTAACTTCACTTGATTCATCACTCTGGATTGGTTTTATTCTCACTAAAAAATGAAAATGATTCGGGATCAAGCAATAACAGAATAGATCAACATATTCCAACATTCTTTCCTCAAATAAATCCATAAAAAATCCATAATTCTTTTCCTCAACAAAGATTTTTTCTTCACCACAAGCCCTGTTATAAATATGGTAGAAATTGCCTGGAATTAAGGCATCTACAAACTTTTTCATAGTATATCAATGATTGTTGAGAAATATTTCTCCTTTATTGCAGAATACCTTATATATCATACATAAGGTTTGGAACTATTAGCTCCAAACTAATAGTTCCAAACCTTTAAAAGTAAAAGGAGGCGCGGGACGCCTCCTTTAACCACTAAACCTAAAACCTATTACTATGAACTTGAAAAATGAAAAACTAACCCTACAATTTTTTCATTTTCTACAACCTTATACGCCTAATCGATTGACTTTGTTTGTTTTTTAACACTTTTTTTACAATTTCTCCTCTTTTTCCCTGGCTGCCTTGCGTTCCTCGATCTTTTCCTTGATAGATTCCAGCTTATCCTTGTATTCTCTTTTGTCAAGTTTTTCCATCTTAATGATCTTCAGACGCTTGTCCCTTTTGGCTTCACTCTTCAGCGCTGGCTCAACATAATCAACATAGGCAATGAAGTAATTCATATCATTGGGCACAAGTATATGGGTCTCTATAAATCCTACATCTTCATCAGCAAGTATGTAGTTGTTGTGATAGGCCTCCCATACATCAACATAATATCTTTGTGGCTGCAGGTTACTGAAGATGGTAACTCCATACTGGTTCGTGAATCCCTCAACCAATGGATTATACTCATCATACCAGTCATCCAGGGTCTGGTACAGGATAACACTGGCATCCACCACGGCATACTCATCATAATACTCCAGTACCGTGACTTCCAGGGATGTTGGGAACAATACTTCGATGGTAGCAGTCGCCTTGTCGACCATCCGGTTACCGGAATAGGCGAAAAGTGTTACAGTGAAGCTTCCGTCATAGGTGTAGATATGGCTGGCATCAAAAGAATAAGCCCTTGTACCATCACCGAAATCCCATTCAAAATGGTCAGCATCGATGGAATTGTTGGTAAAAAATACTGTCTCACCTACATCTACAATGTTCCGTGATACAAAAAAATCGGCTATTGGATGCCTGTCACAATTGGTCAATAGCACAGGAACAACTAATATGAGCAATATATATTTTTTCATGACTTTCAGATTTTCGGTTTCCTGAGTATTAAAACCCAAAATCCATGCCAAAAGGGGTCAAACCCAATTAAATCCGGGTCTGATCAAAGGTATAATGAGCAAGTTTACAAGCTAAACTTGGTTGTGCCAATATGCTGATGGACTAAATGTTACAGATTTTCAAGCACATAATCAGTCGTCAGGGTCCTGAGATGGATGCCCGCACCCCTTTTATAGATCCCATGGCTTTGATCAGGATAGAACATCATATCGAATTTTTTACCGGCTTGGATCAGTGCTTCGGCAAAATCAACCGAGTTCTGGAAGTGTACATTATCATCAGCCATACCGTGGATCAGCAGGAATTTCCCTTTTAGCCTGTCTGCATAATGGACAGGTGAATTCAGGTCATATCCATCAGGATTTTCCTGTGGCGTCCGCATGAATCTCTCGGTATAGATGGTGTCATAATATCTCCAGTTGGTGACCGGTGAAATGGCGATACCCAGCTTAAACACATCTGCTCCCTTGGTCATACACAGGGAGGTCATGTAGCCTCCATAACTGCCGCCCGTGATACCAATCCGGCTTGCATCAACATAGGGGAGGGATCCCAGGTATTTTGCCGCCGCGATCTGGTCTTCAACTTCCAGTTTCCCCAGTTGCATATAAGTAGACTTACGGAAAGCTTCTCCTTTACCATCAGTTCCCCTGTTGTCCACACACGCAATCACATAACCCTTTTCCAATAATAAATAAAACCAGGGACTGGTACCCCATTTGTCCTGGACTTCCTGGGATTCAGGTCCACCGTATACATGTATCATCAGGGGATACTCCCCTTCCTCCCTGAATCTCTTAGGTTTATACATATAGGCATTCAACTCTACGCCCTCCGGGGTCGTGATCGTGAATAATTCCTTTTCGGGCAATCCATAAACCCTGGCATTTTCCTTCAGCCTGGCATTATCCTCCAACACGCTGATAAGTTTTCCCTTGGCATTATGCAGGGTAATATAATTTGGTGTCGTGACACTCGAATGTGTATGGATATAGTAATCGAATGTCTTACTGAATTCAGCCGTATTCCAGCCGGGCTTCTCTGAAACCTTTTCCTTCCCTGTTCCATCCGGCCTTATCCTGTATACGGTTGACCGTACGGAGGACTCCTCGTAGGAAGTAAAGTACATGTATCCCCTTTTCTCATCCATCCCGAGAAAATCTATCACATCCCAATCACCATGTGTAATAGGTCCAATCTTATTTCCATCCATGTCATAGAGATAGAAATGGAGAAAACCACTTTTCTCTGAGCGATATATAAAATGTTGCCCATTGTCCAGGTAAACCACCAGATCATCGGATGCTTCTTTGATAAAATATTCATTGTCTTCCGTCAGGATTACTTTACTCTCACCTGTAGCGGCATCAGCCAGCAAGAGGTCAAATTTATTCTGCAGGCGGTTGAGCCTCATAATGGATAGTTCATCTGGTCTCTTGGTCCATTTGATGCGGGGGATATACTGATCCGTTTCTTCACCAATATCCATCTCGACATCCCTGTCGTCCAAAAGATGATGTACACGGATGGATACAATGGCATTCTGCTCACCGGCTTTTGGGTATTTAAAGCTGTATGAATCTGGGTATAAATTACCGTAAGTAGTCATACTGAACTGCCTCACGCGGGTTTCATCTGTTCGATAGTAGGCGATCATTTTGCTGTCAGGAGACCATTGAAAACCCTCTGATAAAGCAAACTCTTCCTCATATACCCAGTCCGGGGCACCATTGATGATCTTATTTTGTTCCCCGTCAAATGTGAGCTGTTGTTCAGTCCTCGTCTCGAGATCGAAAATATACAGGTTATTCTCCCTGACAAAAGCCACCTTGCTGCCGTCAGGGGAGAATGTTCCGAGCTGCTGCTTGCCCTTTTCCGAAAGAAAAATGGCAGACCTGGTCTCAAGGTCATATACATAGTAATTGGCCCTGTAACTGTGCCTGTAAATTCTTTCCCTGTCTGCAGCCAGCAGGATCTTTTTATCGTCCTGTGTAAATTCATATCCCGAAATGTTCCCGTCTCCAGGCCAATCAAGCTGATCCATGCTGAACAAAATTTCAGCAAGATCCCCCGTGCGATAGTTATATTTGAGGATATTGCCGCCTACCAAGACCGTATAATGGCTTCCATCGTTCATTGAACGCAGCCCGCTAACACTCCTTTCACTGAATACCTGCTTCCTGAAGATATCGTCAAAGGTGATTTCCCGATGGGGATCCATTGTCCAGGCCCGGCTGGCAATCAGAAGCAAAATTAACAGACTTAAATTTCTGAACTTCATAGTTTTGCTTTTTCAAAGGATTGATCAATTATTTCATTATAACCGCGGCCAAAGATACTTTATTTGAACGATTATATACAACGACTTTTCGTATATGCGGGGTTTGTAATTGTCCCATTATGACTATCTTTGCGTAATTTTTTCAATGAAAAACGGACAAACACGCATGATCAATATAACCTTTCCTGATAAATCAGTCAGAGAATATCAAAAGGGGGCAACCGGATATGAAATCGCCAAAAGCATTCATCCTGCACTGGCAAAGGAAGTTTTATCCATCACTGTCAATGGCGAATTATGGGACATCATGAGGCCCATTGAGAAGGATGCCCATATATTGCTCCATAAATGGGATGATGAGCATGGCAAGCATGCCTTCTGGCATTCCTCGGCCCACCTGATGGCCGAGTCAATTGAAGCGCTGTTTCCCGGTACAAAATTCGGGATCGGTCCGGCCATCGATCAGGGCTTTTATTATGATATTGATCTGCCGGATGGCAAGGTTCTGACCGACGCAGACCTTCCCAAAATTGAACAAAAGATGAAGGAACTGGCCTCCCAGAAGGAAGTTTATAACCGTCGTGAAGTCAGTAAAAAAGAAGCCTTGGATTATTTCGGCAAAAAGGGCGATGAGTACAAGCTGGAACTGATTGATGAGCTGGAGGACGGGACAATTTCCTTTTACACGCAAGGCGAATTTACTGATCTGTGCCGTGGACCGCACCTGCCTGATACAAGTAAGATCAAGGCAATCAAACTATTAAGTCTTGCTGGTGCTTACTGGCGGGGAGATATCAAACGCAAGCAGCTCACCAGGGTATACGGGATCACTTTCCCCAAGCAGAGCCAGCTGGATGAGTTCCTTGACCTGCTTGAAAAAGCCAAGGAAAGGGATCACCGCAAAGTGGGCAGGGAACTGGAACTGTTTACCTTTTCCCAGAAAGTGGGACAGGGACTGCCATTATGGCTTCCCAAAGGTGCATTTCTGAGGGAAAAACTGGAAAATTTCCTG
>LJUP01000204.1 GCA_001303955.1 Bacteroides sp. SM23_62
ACATTTTATGAAACCGGAATTCAATGATTGTCAACAAACCGTTTCAACCAGGCCATGAAATCAGCTCCCAGGTCTTCCCTTTTTGAGCCGTAGATCACATTCGTCTTCAAAAAATCAAGTTTATTGCCGATATCATACCTCATCCCGTCAAATCTCAAACCATACATATCGTGATCCTTGAGCATCAGGTGCATGGCATCTGTCAGCTGGATCTCATTATTCTTGCCGGGCCGCACCCGTTTGAGATAATCAAAGATCTCGGGTGTAAACACATACCTTGATGCAATCGCCAGGTTTGAAGGGGATTCCTCGATGGATGGTTTTTCGATGAAATCCGAAACCTTGAAAACATTATCAGCAAGCTTCAATCCGCCGATTATTCCATACCTGCTTACGACCTCCATCTCTACCTCCTCCAGGGCCACAACTGAACCTTTATATTTGTTGAATACCTCAATCAGCTGCCGGGTAACCGATCCGTATTTGCTTTCGATCAATGTATCCCCCAGCAGGATGGCGAAAGGTTCGTTATTTACGTGGTGGTATGCATACCTTATCGCATCACCCAGTCCATGCAGTTCCCGCTGCCAGATAAAGTGAATATCCGCCAGGTTCGTAATGGAGCGGATTTCCTCGAGGACTTCAAACTGATTGTTTTCTTCCAGCTGGTACTCGAGTTCCATATTCCGGTCGAAATGCTCCTCAATGGCCCTTTTGCCTTTCCCGATGATCATCAGGATATCTGTAATACCTGCCTCAACGGCTTCTTCCACAACATATTGGATAGTAGGTTTATCAACTATCGGCAGCATCTCTTTGGGCTGTGACTTAGTGGCGGGGAGGAATCTTGTACCGAATCCTGCGGCCGGGATTACTGCTTTATTAATTCCAGACATGGTATAGACTGCTTATAAAATATTCGGTTTTAGAATGGCTATGTTCCTTTTACCAAGGACCTCCTTCAGCTTGTCATACATTTTATCATCCTTATAGGTGCCGATAATGGCCCCGCCGGAACCCGTGAATTTGGCAGAAGCGCCAGCTGATCTGGCAAGTTCTATCATTTCAATGTTCCTTTTGCTGATTTTCATAACGGACCTCCTCAGGTCAAAATTCTGGTTGATCAGCTGGTAAAGCTTTTCCCGGTCACCTGTTTCCAGGGCCTCCCTGCCCTGGGTGGTAATCTCTGCCCATCTTTCTATGGCGTTTACGACTTCCGGTATACGAAAGTTATACCGCTCCCTGAAATCATTGTGGACCACCTCGGAACCTTCCGAAAGATCAATCTGGTAAGCGATGTACAGGTTTGTAAAATGTTTCCTGTTGATGGGCTCATAAATGCCGTAGTTCCTCGATTCCATGACCTCCCGGTTAAAGTCCATGAATATAGGAACCTCATAGGCCTGTACCACCCTGTCCTGTAAGCCTGCTCCGATACCCAGTTCCTCTGTCTCTACCGAAAGGACCAGGTTGGCCATATAATGCGGGGCTATTCCAACCCCGTAAAATTCCATCAGCGCCCTGAAACATGCCGTGATGATCGCACTCGACCCTGCCAGTCCAAGCCGGTAAGGAATATCAGAGGAATACCGCAGGGTGAAATTTCGACCATGGAGCCTTATATTTTCCGTTATGCAGTAATCATAAAAGCGCTTAACCGCAGCCTTCAAAAGCCTGATGCCACCATAATAACCGTATAGGTCCACATCATCGCTTAGTTCTGAAATGCTGTAGAAGACATTGGAATCATAGTTAGCCGGCAGGATTTCAATCTCCGGAGTTTCATAGAGAGTCACATTGGCGGAAAAATTTTTAAAAAGGAAGGCAATGGTCTTGCCAAAGTAACCATCTGAGGGATTTCCCAGCAATGCTGCCCTTGGATAGGATTTTGTATGAATGATCACGGTGTTAGAATTTTAAGGGGTTTTAAATTACAGATTTGGGGCTTCCCTGAAAATCCTGCTTTTCAGGATTCCCCTTTTGGCAAGGAAATATCGAAGGGATACCCCCATCACTCCCAGGCCATATTTGATACTTCTCCCGATGTTTATAGATGAAGCTTCTTCGAAATACTTGGTCGGGCAGGTGATCTCTGCAATCTCAAATCCTGCGAAAAATATCTGTGCAAGCATCTGGTTATCAAATACAAAATCATCAGAATTCACTTCCAAGTTAATTTTCCGCAGGACATTCGCAGAAAATGCACGATAGCCCGTATGGTATTCAGATAATTTCTGCCCGATCATAATATTCTGAAACAGGGTCAGAAAACGGTTCGCTATATATTTATACAGGGGCATCCCTCCTTTCAGCGCACCCGTGCCAAGTATCCTGGAGCCGAGGACAACCTCGTAAACACCATTGGCAATCAGGTAACACATTGAATGGATCAATCGCGGGTCATACTGGTAATCGGGATGCAGCATCACCACTATATCAGACTTGAGATCGAGTGCTTTCAGGTAACAGGACTTCTGATTGCCTCCGTAGCCTTTGTTTTCCTGGTGTTCAATGATATGCTTTATGCCCAGCTCCCTTGCCAAGATCACTGTCTGGTCACTGCTCCTGTCATCAACCAGGATCACATGGTCCACAATATCGGAGGGTATCTCCCTGAGCGTACTTTCAAGGGTTTTCTCTGCATTATAGGCAGGCATAACCACTGCAATGCTTTTATCTCCGATCATCTGCTATTTTTATGGGTTTCACCTGGGGGCTTCCTCAGACAGAAGGAAAATCCGTTTTTCTCATACAGCAATTCCAGTGCCGGAAAAGAATGCTGGAAATCCGCCAGGGTCTTGCTGCGCAAAATAAAATATGCGGGTTTATCAATATCCCCAGTCAACAGCCATTCGTGATCCCGGGGTTGTTCATTTTCAGGGACGGGCTTGGCTGTATAGAACAGATGTGCATAGCTTTTCATGCCCAGGGTGTTCACATAGCAGTCTTCTCCCTTCCTGTCCTTGCAGAATTCGATCAGGGCGTTCTGGGAATAAGCCTCAATCTTTGCTGCCGTAAAAAACAGCACAAGATTCAGGAACAGGGTAACATTCAGTAACATGATAATATAAGCGGCCCTTTTGTTTTTTCTCAGCAGTATCATGGTCACAATAATACCCAATATAAACAAAATGCCGATCAGTCCCTCGAATCCACTCCAGTTAACATCTGCCTGCAGATTCGCCCGGGTAAAAGGGTCATTGACGTATCCCATCTCCAGGATATCATCTATTTTTGATGCGAGTATGGGAGTGATGGAGAAGGCCAGCCCGATGATTATACCCAATGCTGCATAGATAATATTCAGCCAGCGATAATTCTTGATCCGCTCATGGATGATCTTATAAATCACGTATGCTCCCAGGAAAGTCAATGGCAGGTAGCACAGGGATGAATAATGAACGATCTTCGTTTTCACGAGGGAAAAAACCAACAGGACCACCCAGAAAAGAATGATCATCCAGCGTTTAAAACGCTTCTGGGCATTGGCATCATAATAACTCCTGCGAAAGGCCTTGAGTGCAAAAACAGAAACCGGGAATACACCGATGAATAATACCACAAAATGATAGAATAAAAAGCCTCCGTGGCCGGAATCTTCAGATCTGAGAAGCTTTATCTGATATTGGATAAAATCAAGGATTACATTGAGATTCCCTATGGCAATCTGGATGATAAACCATAACCCCCCGACGCCAATCAGTACGAGCAGAAATACCAGTATCTCAGTCCACAGGATCCTTAACCTGAATTTATTCAGGGCCCAGAATACAGCCACTGTCAGCCCGAATAATAAGATGGATACAGGACCCTTTGTCAGGTTGGCCATTCCAAGCAGCACTGCTGAAAGGATCAGGTTTTGCCAGCGCTTTTCCCCCCTCTCTGCATCCAGAAAACGGATCAGGTTCAAAAGGGCTGTAAAAATAAAAAGGTTGAACCATGGATCAATAATGCCTGATTTGAAATACAGGAAGGGCAGTATGGAACCTGCATAACTGAGTACCCAGAACCAGGCGAAGCCGGTGTCATAGACCCTCCTGCCGGTGCGGAACAGAACCACCAGGGTGAACATCGCGCAGATCACATTCGGGAACCTCGCTGCAAATTCATTGATCCCGAATATCTTCATTGACAGGACCTGCATCCAGATAAACAGCGGTGGTTTCTGGTAGAATGCTTCAAAGTCAATGCGTACGGTAAGGTAATCACCGGTCACGATCATCTCACGGGCAGATTCAGCGAAATTTATCTCATCCCAGTCAAAGAGGTGAATACCTCCCAGAAAAGGAAGAAAAAGAAATAATGCGCCGAGGGCGATCAGTATTTCGGTGTTGATGGGCCGTACTTTGAGCACTTTTTATTTGTAAGTATTTCTTCTGATTACATCGGTCAATGACCGGTCAATCCATGCAGATTTGAATTTCCGAAAATACCAATAAAAAAACAAAGCTGAAAAAACACCGAGCAGGGATCCGCCCAGCACATCGATCAAAAAATGCTGGGACAGGTAAACCCTTGACATACCGGCCAGCCAGGCTATCAGCATCAGGCTGAATACCGCATATTTGTCTCTGATAATGAATCCCGTCAGCAAAAGGACTGCGAAAGCAGTGGTGGTATGCCCGGAAGGGAAACCCAGGGTATGATGCAGATCAATGCCAGGCACCAATTCCAGTCCAGGCATCTGATCCAGGTATGCTGCCGGCCTCAGGACTTCAGGGAACACGATTCTTTTCAGGAACTGTGCCAAGAGTCCGGATACAATAAAAGACAATATCAACATGAAAAAATACCTGAACCGGATAAAAAGAAAAAGCATTGAAAAAATGACTGCAAACCAACCATTTCCCAGAAAGGTAAGCATACTGAAAAAGGTGTCAAGCGATCTGGTATGACCACTGTTGATCAATATATGCAGTTCCAGCCTGGGCACTGCTGTCACAAGCAACAATCCGGTAAGAAGCAATATTGCATACAGTACAAAACCCAGACTGTAATCCCTGATTATCCTGATCATTACTATTCCACTTTATTCCCTGCACATTAACAACAGGGCTGCCAGATCATACCCGCCTCTCAGTAAACTGCAAAGATAGATTTTTCTTCTTGATTCTGATGCTGATTTCCCGGTCCATAACCTGCGAGTGAACTACCCAAAAGTTTGGTTGTATTTTTACTAAATTTGTTTTCTTGAATTTAAAATCAACTCTTCTATGCACATTGATTCACTACATGATAAATTTTATGAACGCTATGGCAAAGAGGAGGAGCCCTGCCATACATTTTTTGCGCCCGGAAGGGTGAACCTGATCGGAGAACATACTGACTATAATGGTGGCTATGTTTTTCCCTGTGCCTTACAATACGGGACATATCTGGCCGTAAGGTTAAATGGTACGGACCAGATACATTTTACCACTACCAACTTCGACCAGCCCTGCAATGTGCCTGCCAGGGGATTCAGCCGTCAGGATACAAAATGGGTGAATTACCCCCTCGGGGTAATGGATCAGCTGGTAAAAAGGGGATTCAGTATGAAGGGAATGGATATGCTGTTCTCCGGCGATGTGCCCAATGCCGCCGGACTCTCTTCCTCTGCCAGTATAGAAATGGTAACCGCTGTGGCGATGAATGATCTTTATGAAATGCAATTTGATATGATAGACCTTATCAAAGTGGGCCAGAAGGCGGAGAATGAGTTTGTGGGGGTGAACTGCGGCATCATGGATCAGTTTGCCTCAGGATTGGGCAAAACCGAACATGCGGTTTATCTGGACTGTGCCACCCTTGATTATGAACAGGTGCCGCTGATCCTGGGTGTATACAAACTCGTCATTTCCAATACCAATAAACGGAGGGGACTGGCAGATTCCAAATACAATGAACGCCGGGCAGAGTGTGAAAGCTCCGTCGAGTCAATCGCCAGGACCGAACCCATTTCACTGCTGGGGGAATTGAGCCTTGCCAGATTCCTTGACCTGCAACATCTTATTCCTGAAGAAAAGATCAGAAGGCGGGCACATCATGTGGTATCGGAAAACCAGCGGGTGCTGGATGCCGTCAAGGCGCTCAAGGAATCTGACCTGGTCCGGTTCGGGCAATTGATGAATGCTTCCCATGACTCCCTGCGGGATGATTATGAGGTAACGGGCAGGGAGCTGGATACCCTTGTGGAGGAAGCCCGCAAAGTGGAAGGGGTGCTGGGTTCCAGGATGACCGGCGCCGGTTTTGGTGGTTGTACGGTTAGCCTGGTACACAAAGATGCCATCGACCGGTTCATTACCGAAGTGGGTGCCGCATATCATGCAAAAACCGGACTCAAACCAGATTTTTATGTGGGTGAGGTAGGTAATGGCGCCAGGAAATTATGAGGTAAGGATGGATTGCATTTAGCATGCTTATTCCCTATATTTACTTCATAAACAATCTTCTATGAGCCAGAAGGATAAGCAAAACAATCAGCATAAGCCCACCGATGGCAAAAGGCTGAATAAGCAATTTTATTTCAAGGAACTAGAAAAACTCCAGGAGGAGCTGGTAAAAATGCATGAATGGATCAAAGAAGAGGGTCTGAAGGTTATTGTGGTATTTGAAGGGAGGGATGCAGCCGGAAAGGGAGGGGTGATCAAACGGATCATTCAGCGTTTGAATCCCCGCGTCTGCAAGGTTATTGCGCTCGGTGTTCCAACCGAAAAGGAGCGTTCACAATGGTACTTCCAGCGGTATGTATCCCACCTGCCAGCCGCAGGTGAAATTGTGCTTTTCGACCGCAGCTGGTACAACAGGGCCGGCGTGGAACGGGTGATGGGTTTTTGCTCTGAAGAGGAATACTGGGAATTCCTCAGGTCCTGCCCGCGCTTTGAGGAAATGCTCATCCACTCCGGGATCATCATGATCAAATACTGGTTTTCGGTCAGTGATGAGGAACAGGAAAAAAGGTTCATGGAACGCATTTCCGACCGGACAAAGAACTGGAAGTTGAGTGAGATGGACATGGGTTCAAGGAGCTGCTGGATAGAATATTCCAAAGCCAAGGATGAAATGTTCGCCTACACGGATACCAAGGTTTCCCCGTGGTGGGTTGTCGAGGCCGATGATAAAAGGAAGGCCCGCCTGAACTGCATCCATCACCTGCTCAGCATGATCCCGTACGAGGAGATCAAATACAAGAAGATCAAACTCCCCCCGATCAACAAAGAGGGATATGTCAGGCCACCCATAACCGATCAGACATTTGTCCCGGAGGTATACTGACAAGCATTTACTGCCTGACCACCCTGGCTGAATAATTATCATTCCCGGCGACCACCTTCAGGAGGTATATTCCCGATGCCAGGTTATGTGTAGGGATACTGACCGACATCGAGTTACTGTTGACCATTTCAACCACCCGCCCATTGATATCGAACAGCAGGATCTCACGCTCGGCAGCCCCGGTATTAAAAAAGACTTTCAACTGGTCATCAAAGGGATTTGGATTCACACTGAAATAAGCATTTGTCACCAACCGGTGAACCACCTGTGAGATGCCAACAATCCAGTTGGCAGGATCAGGGATCACATCCAGCACCCGCTGCTTCATGGGGAGCTCTATTTTTTTTGCCGGACTGTCATAATCGATCTTTATGATGGATTGCTGGCCCTCCTCCAGGATCAGGCCAAAATCCAGGGTAGTCCTGAAAAATGGGGTGGCCGGAGAACTTCCCTGCTGTTCTGCAACGATAAACAGGCTGTCTGTGGTCTGCCACCAGGTAAAGTCGAATGCTGGATATCCCTGTCCGTAATACCACTGGTCAAAAAACCAGTCAAAACGCTTGCCGGATGTTTCATTCAGGACCCTTAAAAAATCATCGCCGGTGGCCACGGAATCAGCATACTGCTTCTGGAAGTTTGCCAGGGTCTCGAAAAAGACAGCATCATCATTCAGTTCATAGCGTATCATATGCAGCAAAGCCGCTCCTTTTTGATAGGATAAGGCATAACTGAATATGCGGAATTCATCGGTGGCATCCTCCTCCGGTATATAGACACTTCCTTCCGGTTCGGTATACACCCTGTCATGGGCCCTTTCCATCCAGTAATCCGCCTCCTGTTTAGAAACCAGCTGCTCCAGGGCCAGGTATTCCGCATAGGATGCAAACCCCTCATTGATCCAGATATCCTGCCAGCTGGCGCAGGTGACATTATCCCCGAACCACTGGTGCGCCAGCTCATGTGCCACCAGGCTGAACTCAAAATCCAGCAGGGTCGTCATGGTCTGGTGTTCCATCCCACCCCCCATGGGCGCAACGCAATGTCCGTATTTTTCTTTCCAGAAGGGATACCGACCAAACATCCAGGAGAATGATGATATCATATCCCCTGTGGCATCAATATCCTCCTTGTTGGCGGACAGGTATGATGGTGTGTCATAGATATAGTTCTGGAACAGGAAAGAATCCGGGGTTTCCCCCGGATGCAGATAATAACTGTAGTCATCATATTCTGAAACTGACAGGGAAAGCAGGTAAAAGGCGATGGGATAACGGGTTTCCCATCTGTACCTGGTACGGTTTCCCGGGAGGCTGTCAATGCCGGCCAACAGCCCGTTTGAGCCAGCTTTCAGATAATCGGCAACGGTCAGATAAACATCGGCAGAATCAGCCTTATCAGTCAGCACCTGCTTGCACGGGAACCAGTCCAGTGCATGAAAGGGTTCTGATAGTGTATAGGTCACGTGCTTCCCCCAGAAACTGTCAAAGCGGTTGGTTATGCCTGAGAAAAAACCATGCTGCCCTCCAGTGCCGTGGTAGAAAATCCGGGTGCTGCATTGTTTTCCAGCTTCGAGGGGTACTTCAGGGGTGATCCTGACCAGGTCATTCCCGTGTGACCAGGCCGGTACTTCTTCCCCGTTAATGAAAATGGAATCAACCGCCATACTGATGGACAGTTCGAATACCACCTCATCCATTTCTTCAATAACAGAGATCAATATTTGCGTGCTTCCCTGAATATAGGTGCTTGTATCATTTACTTCGAGGTCAATCCCATAAAAATGAACATCGTATTCCAGGAGAGCTGAATCCCTGACATGCGTCGGCACATTTGACATACCGAATGCATGATGGCCTGAACAGGTATGTTCTGTATCGCTGGCAAAGGCATAAAGTACTGAAAGCACAAATGAAACGGTGAGGAAAAAACTCTTCATCTACAATCTCCTATCATAACCCAAAAATAATAAAACGTTTAAAGGAACAGATTGTTTTATCAGTTATCCTGACGGAATTTTGTAACTTTCCCCGGTAGAAAGTAGCAATCATAATCACTATTACCATGCGACTAAACATACGTGCATCTGCTTTAAGCCTGGGTATTGTCTGGGGACTGCTTATATTCCTGTTTACCTGGTGGCTGTATTTCAGACAAATCAGTGTGGGCCAGCCCACCCTGGTAGGAAAGGTCTATCCATTCTTTACCATCACCCCGCTGGGAAGCCTGCTGGGTCTGATCTATGGTTTTGTAGATGGCCTGATCGTGGGAGGGGCTTTTGCCTGGCTCTATAACCGATTGAACAAAGAATAACCCGGACCCGGGGGACAGGGAATCATAACACTGCACCGGCTTTGATCAGCTGGTTCTTGCCTTTCTTCATCACGGCATATTCGAAAGATTTACGCAAACCAAAACCGGCCGTTTCCCCCGCCTTGTTGATGGCAATCAATCCAACCTGGTCATCAGTTTTCAGTGGAGTTTTTTCGGCAATCCGTTGCAGGGCGGTCCGGCATGCTTCTTCCGGGGATATGCCGGTCCTCATCAATTCCACGACAAGAAAGGATCCGAGTGTTTTCATCACCAGTTCCCCGAGTCCTGTTGCGGCGGCCGCTCCTACTTCATTATCTA
>LJUP01000020.1 GCA_001303955.1 Bacteroides sp. SM23_62
CATTATATCATCGATCTGTTCAATATCCTTCTTCCATTCTTCATATTCTTTTTCCAGAATTTCTTTCTGTTCACTGAGTGGCTTCTGGTGGATATTGAGCAGTAACTGTTTGAATTTTCTTGACCTGTATGTCTTTCTTTTTGGACCGCCAAGCTGATCTACAAAACCGTCCGAGAACAGATAGATGATATCATCCTCCTTGAAATGCATTTCCTTATTGCTAAAAGAGTTTTCTATATCCTCATATACCCCTATGGGCATATTGTCACCTTTGAATTCCTTTAACTCCTGGTCCCTTATCAAGTATAAAGGGCGAAAAGCCCCTGAATATTGTAGTTTTTTTGTAACCAGATCCACTATGCATAATGCTATTTCCATCCCGTCTCTTGTTTCATCCTCCCTTCCTGTCTGATGAAGGGATTTTATCAGGTGTTCTCGAAGCTCATTTAATATCTCGCTGGGAATTATGGTTTCAGCATTGCTGATTATTTCATTCAGAAAGGTAATCCCGAGGATGCTCATGAAAGCACCGGGCACTCCATGCCCGGTACAATCAGCCACAGCAACAATCACCTTATTATCCTTATGGGACACCCAGTAATAATCGCCACTAACGATATCCCGGGGTTTGTTCAAAATGAAGTAGGAAGGCAATAACCTGTCCATATCTTCATTGGGTGGTAGTAACGCACTTTGTATCCGGCTTGCGTAATGAATGCTGTCGGTGATTTCTATTTTCTGCTCTTCGAGCTGTTTTGTGCGCCTGGCCACCTTCTGTTCCAGGTTCTGGTTTGCTTCTTTCAGATCCTCAACCAGTTTTTTGTTTTGCTGTTTGAGGTCATAATTATCAAGGGCACGATCAATGATTATTTTTAACTCATCCTTGTTCCATGGTTTGGTGATATAACGGTATACCCTTCCTTTGTTGATGGCCTGGATGATGGCTTCAACATCACTGAAACCTGTGAGGACCATGCGGATACAATCAGGATAGAGCGGTATGATCTTTTCGAGGAATTCAATCCCGGTCATTTCTGGCATTCGTTGGTCTGTTATTACCAGGTGTATATCATGTTTCTTCATGATTTCCAGTCCCTTGTCTCCGGAAATTGCCAGGTGAATTTTATAATTTCTCCTGAATGTAGCATTAAATACGGTCAGGTTATCCTCTTCATCATCTATATACAGGATCGGATGGAGAATTTTTTCAGTATTCATGGTAATGGTGGTTTTATGACTGAATTATTGGCAGCACTATCACAAACTCACTTCCTTTCCCAACGTCACTTTTGACTTCGATACTACCGTAGTGTTTTTCAATGATGCTATAACTGATTGACAGACCCAGGCCGGTTCCCTGTCCAACCCCTTTGGTTGTGAAAAAGGGTTCGAAGATCCTGGGTTGGATATCTTCAGGGATCCCCCTGCCTGTATCCCTGATGCTGATCCTCACTGATCCGTTCGATTTTAAAGTACTGATCGTTATGGTACCCTTATCATCAATGGCATCAATGGCATTCGAAAGAATATTCATAAACACCTGGTTGAGCTGGCCCGGGTAACATTCAATCTTGGGGATATCCCCATATTGCTTTTCAATTTCAATATGCTCTTTATACTTGTTCCGCAGAAGAATCAAGGTAGAGTCCAGTCCCTCATGCAAATCGGCAAATTTCAATACATCTTCATCCAGGCGTGAAAATGTGCGCAGGCCTTGTACTATTTCTGTGGTCCTTTCAGTACCGGTTCTGACACTATCGATCAATTTATTAATCTCACGGATCGCTTCGTTGTACTCAACTTTTTCTTTGAGTTTTTCGATTTCTGCCAGTTTCGCTTCAACGTTATCCAGGGTGATCTTGTGGTAGAGATCCAGCACCTGCCTGACCTCTTCCAGGTTGGTATTCAGTGAGTCCACACCAGCACTGATAAAGGTGACGGGGTTATTGATCTCATGGGCGATCCCTGCCACCAGCTGTCCTATGGAGGCCATTTTTTCAGACTGGACCAGCTGGGATTGGGTGGTTTTGAGGTTTTCCAGTGCAGCCTGAAGCTCCTCCTTCTGGTGCTGCAACTGCCCTTTCTGATCCTCCAATACCTCATTGATGGTTTTAAGTTCTTCCTGCTGCTGTCTCAACTCTTCATTTTTATCCTGAATTTCAGCTGTTCTTTCTTTTACTTTTTGCTCCAGTTCTTTCTTGCTCCGTTGTAATCTGGCCGTGCGCCATTGCACAAAAACGTAAACAAGCAGAAAGGCCACGATGCCATATCCCGCTCTTGCCCACCAGGTATGCCACCAGGGTGGCGATATGGTAAAGCTATATTCAAAAGGCTCGCTCCACTTTTGGGCTTCCCCGATGGCACTTACTTTAAAGGTATACCTTCCATGGGGCATGTTGCGGTAATCTGCACTGGCTTCCGTGGTGGGTGAACTCCATTTATCGTCCAGACCCTCCATGAAATAGCTGTATTTTATTTTATGCCGTGCAGACCATTCAATGGCTGAAAAATAGAAGGTCAGGTGGTTACGCTTGTACGGAAGTTCAAGACTTAAGGGGTAGTTACAAAACCTGGGCACTTCATTGAACTCAATATTTTTTTTGTCATTTTCGGCCAAATGGCGGTAATCCATAAACTGCCCGTTAATGTCTACTTGGTTGAGCTGTAAGGCAGGTGGCTCAGGAATCATGAAATTGTTCACATCCAGCATGGTAAGGCCTTTCTTATGTCCCCACCAAAGGCGGTTTTTACTGTCGATTAGTGCAGCATTTTGATTGAATTCTGAACCCCTCAGGCCATCTCGCCAGTCATAGGTATGTATTACAGGATCATGTTCAGATAAGCTACCTTTTGTAGCGGTATCACTTCCTTGTCCGATCACCAGGCGATTTAATCCATTACGTGTGCCTATCCATATATTATTGTTGCCATCCTCCAGGATGGATATGACTGAATTACTACTTAAACCCTCTTTTTCGGTAAAATGCATAAAAGTTTCTCCATTGTACATACTCACTCCACTGCTCCCACCGATCCAGAGATTGCCATGGCTGTCCTCCAGGATTGATACATACCAACCACCCAGTAAGCCTTCTTTCTCGGTAAAATGTGTAAAGGTTTCGCCATCATACTTGCTTACTCCGTGTCCCCCAGCGAACCAGAGATTGCCCTTGCGGTCCTCCAGCATGGACATGGCTTGATCGCTCATTAAGCCCTCTTCTCGAGTGAAATTCGTGAAGGTCTCTCCATCATACATACTTACTCCTCCTCCTATGAAAATACTTGAACCAAACCAGAGGTTGCCATGGCGATCTTCCAACATGGATACGAACTTATTGTCACTTAATCCTTGATTTTGTGTAAAATGCTTGACGGTAACTCCATTAAACATGGTCACTCCTTGGGCCCATGCGCTAAACCATAGATTTCCATGGCTGTCCTCTAACATGGAATAGATCGTAATACCACTTATGCCTTCGGGTGGAATATAATGCGCAAAGGTTTGGCCATTGTACATCATCACTCCTTTGTAATAAGTGCCTATCCAGAGATTGCCCCGGCTATCCTCCAGGATATACCCTATTTGATTTGAGCTTAAGCCCTCATTTTCGGTAAAATGCTTAAAAATTTCTCCCTTGTAAATGCTCACTCCTCCACCTCTGGTACCAAACCATATAGTGCCCTGTCTATCCTCCATGATAGACAGCACAGTATTATTGCTTAAGCCCTCATTTTCGGTTAATTGCATGAAGGTCTCTCCATTGTACATACTTACCCCTCCTACACCACCGAACCAGAGATTACCCTGGCTATCCTCAAGGCTGCAAACGGCAGTATTATGTAAGCCTTCTTTTTCAGTAAAATGCATAAAGGTTTCTCCATTGTACATACTCACCCCTCCGGATCCACCAAACCAGAGATTTCCCTGTCGGTCCTCCAGGATGGACCGTACATGGTCATTAAGTAAGCCATCCTTTTGAGTAAAATGTGTAAAGGATTTTCCATCATACATAGTCACTCCTCTGCCGGATGTGCCAAACCAGAGATTACCAGGGCGGTCCTCCAGGATGGACGTGATTACCATGCCACTTAAGCCCTCCTTTTGGGTGAAATGCGTAAAGGTTTCTCCATTGTACATGCTCACACCTCCACCATCGGTGCCGAACCAGAGATTGCCCTGGCTGTCTTCCAGGATGGAAAAGACAATATCACTACTCAAACCCGCATTCCTGCCAAAATACGTAAAGGTCTCTCCATCACACTTGCTCACCCCACCCCACCATGTGCCGAACCAGAGATTGCCCTGGCTGTCCTTCAGCATGCTCTGGATCCAGTCACTACTCAAACCCTCTTTTGGGGTATAATGTGCAAAGGTCTCTCCATTATACTTGATTGCCCCTCCATAAACAGTACCGAACCAGAGATTGCCCTGGCTGTCCTCCAGGATGGATTCGATTGCGGAAGACTTCATCCCATGTTCCTCGTCCAGGTATTCTATGTTATAGACGGCATTTTTTCTCTTGCGTGGCGGTGAGGCCTTGACCGGTTGGGGTTGTCTGCATGGTACAACCGTCCCTTTAGCGGGTATGGGCACACCTGTGAGTATGGTATCTCCAGTTACAATATCCAAGACAATAGAGATGGAGGAAGTATCTATACCGGGGGTGTAAATATTCAGATGGGCTTTATTTACAGGTATGACAGTGAGTGTTTCAGGTATTTTATATACGTTTTGGTGTATGGGAACCACTATTGGTTTACCTGGAAAAAAGACTTCGGGTTTTTCTACGGTGTCAGGATTTATGACTTTACCTATTGCCGGAATGGGTTTCCCCGTTATAATTGTATCACCCAATGAATTGATAATGGGCTGGATGCTGTCTCCAGTTACAGGATTGATGATATATCCTTCCACAGTATCTAAAGTAACTACCAGGGGAGGGGAATGCAGCCTCGGCATTTCATCCAATGCGCTTCTGGTATTGTTTTTACAGGAAGCAAGAAGCAAAATGATAGTTAGAAGTGCGAATGCTTTGCCAAGGTTATTATACAAACCAACGTAGAGCATTTTTCCTCATGTTACCATGAAAATGATCTTTTGGGAGTTTGTAAGTCTGTAAAGTATAATCAAGTTATGAAAAAATATATTTCATAGATATGATTCAATACGATTTAAATTGACCAAGGTGTATACTCAATTAACAAGTTAATTTACAGAGGGGACTTGATAGCAAACACTGATGGCTGTTAATTTAAAATCGGAACTTTTCGTTAATGCCATAGGTTCTTGTAATAGGTAGGCTAAAACCTTCCAGGCCCTGGACATTTCCGTCCCAACTTTCTGGTTGGGGTTCAAGATCTCTGAGGCTTATTTAACCTACCTGTCCTGACCAGGAATAAGCCATAAAATCAGTTTATGATATTCCTGAATGCTGATCCATTGGGAATAAGGCTATTTCAAGAGAAAAACTTTCTGTGTTCTGGTTACATCCTCAAAGTTCAATCTAAGGAGATATGTCCCGCCAGGCTGATCATCAGGGGCCCAATGGATAAGGTGCTCTCCTGGCTGACAATAGCCCTCCATGAGTGTCTGAATTTTCCTTCCCTGAATATCATAGACTTTTATCATTACTGAACCTGCTTCGGGCAGGAAGAAGCGAATATTCACCGATCTCTGAAAAGGATTGGGATAAGCCGGATACAGTTTGATACTTTGTTCATGCAGGGTGGATTCTCCCAGTCCCTCGGGCCATACGTTCAGGTATGTGCTGTATACCCCGTTGCCATGGGTGCCAATGACAATAAAACCATCCGACTGCCTGACATCGATCATATCCACCACTACATTGCCTATTGTTTCCCTGCCTTCCTGCACCCAGACGGTGTTCATGCTGTCCAACTTGATCGAGGAAAACAAACCGGCACTGGTGCCCGCAAAATAGACAGGCTTGTCCTCCACATAAAGGATGGAGACCCATCGGACCGAGGGCCCGCTCCCGAATCCATCCGGATTTTCTTCCAGGTTTCCGCTGACCGGTGCCCAGGTTTCCCCGCCATTTTCCGAAGCAAAGATGCTGATGAAATCGTATAGCGAAAAGGCAACCATGACCCTGTTTGCATCCCTGGGATCAACGGCAATGCAATTGATCCAGCCTCCCTGCGGAACAGCAAATGGGAATTGGTCTCCGGTAACATCAACCGGTACTGGCTGACCTTCATGTGGATTATCTATGTAAAATATTTTTCCCAAGGTGGAGCCATAATACAGTCTTCTGGGCTGGGCACCAGACATACCCAAAGCGGTAATATAATGATCTTTCACATTTGATAATCTGGTCCAGTTCGAATCGGTAGGTACGCAGGGAATTACATAAGGGATCTGGGTCAGATCAGCATTTCGCCACAATTCCCTTTGTACCGGCAGGTACATGATATTTTCATCATGAGGATCTAGCAGAAATATTTGAAGCCATAATCCCATCCCGATTGCTGAAGCCGGTGTAATTTCCGTCCATTGGTGTTCCCCGTTTGGCCAGGTATGGCGATAAAGATTTAATGTCGCTGCCTGTGAGATATACTGGTACTCACCCCCAGCGGCAATGGCCGTATATCCGCCATCTCCCCCCCAGATTTTTTCCCAATGATCCAAGGGATTTGCAGATGTGGTATACATGCATCCATTGTCCTGCATTCCACCGGAAATAATTTCACTTCCCTTAGTCCCATGATCCAAGGATACAGTATAAAATTGCGTGGTCAGATAACCATTATTCAGGGATTCCCAAGCGATATGATATTCACCTGATGATGGATCAAACACAGATTCTGCCAGGTTGTCGACCGTTCTGAATAATCCTCCGTCATTCCCCACGATCATGGCTTTGGAATCAGACGGGTAGAATACGATCGCATGCTGGTCGACATGGAAATCACTGAATGCCCCAATCAATTCAAAAGACTGGCCACCATCGGTGCTGCGATATAGTCCCACAGTGCCCAGAAAGATCGTATTGACATCATCGGGTTTTACATATACAATAAGCATGTTCCCGCCATAGGTGGTCAATTCCGCATTTTCCGGCAATCCATTGGTTAAATCGGTCCAGCCAACCCCATCCTCGTATTTTAATAACTGCTGTTTCCAATGAGCCACTTCGGTGAAAAAATAAACGATATCCTCATCGGAAGGGGCAATGCTCATAACCGTTCTGATCGTCGTATCAGGCCAGTCCACTGGTGAAATGTCCACCCAGGTTTCCCCGTCAGTACATTGATAGATACCATTGTCAGGCCCATCTCCACCAATGGTGGCATAACAGGTACCCTGGGGTGTGATGGCAATTTCTGTACTCAGATAATTCTTCCCGAAATCCAGCTCATGTGTCCAGGAATCCCCACCATCTGTACTTTTGAATAGCCCGAAAGAAGTGGCAGCGTAGACTCCGCTGTCACCAAAAGTTACGATATCCCAGATGAAATCAAACGGATCTGTTTCATCTGCCGTGCCGGAAACGGTTGATTCCAGTTGTGACCATGTGTTGCCATTGTCGGTGGATTTGAATATTCCATCACCCCGGTAAAAATCATCATTGTTGCCCAGCCCACTGGCGCTTCCCGCTCCCCAACGCGGTGACACACCGGTACCATAATACCATATGTGTTCCCTGCCTGAGGCTTTGGTTTGAGCAATACATGAAACGCTGTGAAGCTGATCCGGGGCAGTGGTTTTGGTCCAGGTATCCCCCCCATCCGTAGATTTAAACATCCCACTTGAGACGCACCCGGCCAGTATGGTGTTTTCATCAAGGATATCCAGTGCGAGTGCTTTAGTCCTTCCCCCTATATGATAAGGGCCCCTTGACACCCATTGATCGATTAATGGTTGATGCGTTTTGCCTGTTTGCTCTGCCAGTTTATTGACAAAGGCGATCTCTTTCGTACCGATATTTCTGGGTATTTCATTGGTGATTGGATTCCGGATACGTTGCCAGTGGAATCGGGCGCGTGCAAATGGATCTTCTTTTGTTCCGTCAGAAGACTCAAACCGCACATAGCAGTTTTTATTCGGTAAGGAATTATTTGATCCAAGAATACCAATGATGATAACTACACATAGCACAGAAAAAATTCCAGAAATGACCAAAACTTTTTGCACTTTCATGATGTCCTCATTTTTATTAAATCTGAAAGGAAATAATGACAATATTGAAGGCCCACATACGCATGAAAATCAATTCATGCCGTACAGGTTTTCATATCGATCTGAAATTTTTGGGATAGAAACTATGATGAGATTTCATATAAAATTACTCAATTTACTGGTATCATAGTAGCTTGATTTAAAAATATTTGGTTTAGGTACAGATGCCTCACGATTTTAATGGTATCTAACGCAGGAATAATAATAGAATCATTAATTTTACTATATCCATAGATAAAAACCCCCTGGCCATGAAAAACTATGTTTTCTGGATTTTCGGAATCCTGCAAAGCGTCTCACTGGGCCTGATCATTTTTTTTCTTTTCCAAACATTAAAAAACATCTCATCTGCTCAAAGCATAGGCCTTGATACACAGATCCTGTTGAGCATTTCTTTTCCGCTGTTCCTGCTTATCACTGAATACCTTATCTACTCTAAGATACCGAACCGGGAGTCTGATGCTTAAGTACCTGAGAAATAATCTGTCATGAACCTGAAAGATCCGATCACCATTGTCAAGGCTTTTAACGATTGCATCAACCATCAGGATATTGATGGACTTGCCGCCCTGATGCCAGAGAACCACACCTTTATTGATCGCGACGGATCATCCCATGGACCGAAATCACATATGGTGGAAGGCTGGAAGCAATTCTTCGAAATGTTCCCTCTATACAAAAACATTTTTAATCAAATAAAGGCAGATGGCGACCGTGTATTTGTACTGGGATTTGCATACTGGTCTGAAAAAGAGCCATATGATCCCGTTATCTGGACCGCAATCGTGAAGGATGATTTAATCGCTGAATGGCGGATATATGAGGATTCAACCGACAACAGAAAGCAATTCAATTTATCCTAATATAAAACAAGCCCATTTTACGACAAAGTCATCAGTGTTACATGTTCATTTTACCAGCAGTATTTTTCTGACACGATAAGCTTCTCCAGTACTGATTTTGCAGAAATAAACACCCCGGGGCAAATGATCCCCGTTGAATTCAATCACATGCTGACCTGACGGTTTTCGCGCATGTAAAAGGGTTTCGATCAATTGTCCGTGTATGTTGTATACCTCCATTTTCACCTGTGATTCCCTGGAAAGGGTAAATTCAATGTTCGTGGTTGATTTGAATGGATTGGGATAATTCCAAATGGTAATGAACTGCTCCTGAAGCTCCGGGGTGCTGATATTTACCGTCACCAGGTCAGCGTCTATGTAAGCATATTCGTTTGTCCAGCTCTGGTACCAGTACAGGTTTTCAAATACAAACCCCCTTGTCCCGGCTGAATCAGGCATAAAAGGGGCAACATTTCCCGTGGCATGCTCGAGGGAATTCAGCGGATCGGTACAGATGACTTCCATATCCGAAGCAAAAAGCCTTGCATATTTATTCATCTCGAAATCGTATAATTTCTCAAATACACCTGTATGATCGAGTACATTCAGTTTGCCCTTATACCCAATGAATATGTTGCCGTTATTCACTGCGAACAAGAATTCCGAGGTACTGTCAATATCCTGCAAATTGCTCTCCGATAAATTGCTTATAGAATAAGATGATTGAAATGTCCCATCATTTGAATAGACCTTGAGATCCTTGCCCCTTATGGTATAAATCGAGTCCTCAAGGACATCAAATTCCTGTATGCTGTCCACTTCGAAAAACAAAGCCGACATGCTGTCTGTATCAAATCTGTATATTTTGAATGAATCCTCAGGCCATTCAGAGTAGAGGTACTTGATATCATTGGATATCCGGAGTCCCCGGTACCACCCATTATAGTCAATTTCGTTGTCCGGATCATAGTAGAATACCCCTTCGTCCTGGTCTATGGGTGTGATGGCAAAACCGCCATCCCTGAGATCGTAGAAATACAAATTTGAGGTATCTCCACCCAGAAAATGCAGGCTGAGATAGTAGGGCCTTCTGTTTGTGTGGTACACTTCGGTCAGATCCCGGTCGAGAACCTTTAAGCCCCATGATCCCACATAGTACATCATGTCTCCGGTGAAATGGTAGGTATAGGTATATAGTCCCAGGTTCCCGGAGTCGATGAAGTGTCCATCCAGGTCACATAGCTGATAATCTCCATAATAACCGTTTGCCCACAGGATGGTATCCCCCATAATCTCAAAATCCGGTATCGGTCCGCCGGTTTTTGAAAACAGCCTGGTAGCCGTATCGCTGTCCAGATAGTCCGCCATATTATAAAAATGCAGGCTATCATATGTTTTTATGCACAATCTGTTTGATCCAAGCTTTACATTCGTGCCGTCTTCCTGCCTCTCAACCCTGAGGACTTCTGGCAGGTCCTTGAGAAAAACAAAACTGTCCTTCTCTTCATCGAACCGATAGATTTGCCGATAGTCCAACGCATAAAGTGATGAGTCAGCATCGTCCAGAACCCGGTACCTCCCGGGCAGCGTATTCAGGTAATTCCCGTCCAGGTCAAAACGGAGTATTTCTCCGAAGGAATAATTTGAGATCCACAGGGTATCCTTGAAAAGGGTTCCAGCAAATTCCCCGCTCAACCGATTATAATGAACGGGGTCAAATGGCCGATATTTCTGGACGATAGAATGTTGTCCGACTATGTTAAGTATCTTGTTATCCTCAAAACTGGTGTCTTTTTCATAAAACAGGATCCGATAATTCTCAAAATCGAGTACGACAAGCCTCTCCACTGTTGCAAGGAATTTCAAATGACGTCCTGTTTCGGTCGGGATATCCGTTAAATATTCGCTGCTGTCCACCCGGACTTCAAAAGTGTGCTGGCCATTAGCCAGGGACCAGCCCATGATAAGTAACATCGTGATTGCACTGATTGTTTTCTGGAAAAAATGCTGATTCATGATGACCTCCTTTGTTTATTTGAATTTAACAATCCTGCCAACGGCAATGCTGTTTTGCTGCCACGAGGCGCATCAAACATAAGTTACAAAAATTCCGGCAGTAAGAAAAGACGAGTGGACAGGCGCAGGGATAAAAGATCAGATCAGGTTGTAATTCTTGTATTCAAACAGCCTTTTTCCGGTCTTGTCTTCCACCCAGTGCAGCATACGGTCGGCAAGATTGTAGCTTTTCTTGCGCTCATCAAGCTCCACTTTCCAGTTCAGTTTCCTGATCCGCTCCTGCATTACCAGAGGATGGGTATCTGTGAACCTGGAGATGGAGTCTACCTTGGAATAATCGTAAAGCTGGGTATGGTTGATCCTGCGGTTGACCCATTCATCACTGTGATACAGCCTGTTGAAACTTACATGCTTCTGCTGCATGATCTCGGGTGGACGGACCCAGCCGTAATGGTACATGTAGGCATCAACCGCCTTGACATTCAGTTTCCGGCCATTCAGGCGGAATCCCTGGGCATCCTTGTAGGAACGGATCTGCTTGTTATTTCGGATGATCCTGATCTCGTTCCTGTACCAGGACCTGGAGTCTGCATGGTAATCAAAACTGCCAAAGAAATGCAGGTATTTGAAAAGGATCCCTTCCACTTCCGGTGTGTCATGCCAGCTGTCCATCGCGGCTGAAAGGACCGGATGATATTTCTCATGCATTACCTCATCGGCCTGGATATAAAAGGCCCAGTCATATTCCTCCGGGATCTGGTCAAAGACCTTGTTCGTTTCCTCGGCCAGTACCTCGCCATTTTTTCGTTTTCCAGCGTCCCATACACTTTCAACGATCCGGATCTTACCAGAGTCAATGGACCTGATCAGATCCATCGTATCATCTACCGAATTTCCAACACTCATGACAAACGAATCACAGATTGGAAGGATAGACTTGACGGCTTCTACAACCGGGTAGGAATACTTGACCGCATTCCGAACGAAACTGAATCCACAAACTTTCATTGGCGAAAATAAATTATAAAGTCAGACCGGAGTCTGCAGAATCTTTATATAAAGTTAATCAAAACATTTGAAGCATATGGTATTTTGCATATAAACCTTCACGTTTCAGCAGTTTTTCATGATTTCCCCGTTCCACAATCTCGCCCTTTTCCAGCACAAAGATCTCATCTGCATGTTTGACCGTGGACAGCCGGTGTGCGATCACAATGGATGTCCTGTTCTTCATCAGGTTCTCAATGGCCTCCTGTACATACTTCTCAGACTCGGTATCGAGCGAAGAGGTTGCTTCATCCAGGATCAGGATGGGCGGATTTTTCAGCAAAGCCCTTGCAATACTGATCCGCTGTTGTTGTCCGCCGGACATCTTACTGCCCGCATCCCCGACATTTGTCTGGTATCCCTGGCTGGTTTCCATGATAAAATTATGTGCATTGGCAATCTTGGCTGCCGCAATGACATCTTCCTCCCTCACCTGGTCCATCCCGAATGCAATGTTATTGAAAAAGGTATCATTGAAAAGAATGGATTGCTGGCTAACTATGCCCATCAGGTGGCGGAGATCTGCGATTTTGAAATCCTGTATGGGCTGACCGTTGATCAGGATGGTACCGCTGTCCGGATCGATAAACCGGGGAAGCAGGTCTACCAGGGTGGATTTCCCGGAGCCCGATTTCCCGACAATGGCTATGGTCTTGCCCTTTTCAATGTTCAGGTTGATGTTTTTCAGCACGGGCTCGGTATCGTATGAAAAACTTACCTCCCTGTACTCAATGGCGGTTTCAAAAGTGCTCACCGGCCTGGCATTTTCCCTGTCCTTTATCCTGACCTCCGTGAACAGGATCTGCTCCACCCTTTCGAATGCTGCCATCCCCTTCTGGATATTGTAATAACCGGTTGAAAAAGCCTTGGCCGGTGTAATGATCTGGGAAAAGATGATCAGGTAGGCAATAAATGCTTCAGATGAGAGGCTGGAACCCTGGTTTAGTACGATCATCCCTCCTACATACATCAGGATCATCATGACAAGTGTACCCAGGAATTCACTCAGAGGGGAAGCCAGGAAGCGGCGGCGGTAAACCCTGGTGATGGTATCCGTGTAAGCTTCATTGGTCTCTGTGAATTTCCCGGTGATCTTCCTTTCCCCGTTGAATGCTTTGACGATACGCATCCCGCTCAGCGTCTCTTCCAGGATCGACAGGAGTGTTCCCTGCTGGTTTTGCAGCTTCATGGAGCTCTTTCGGAGGTTCTTACCGATCCGGCCGATGAAAATACCGCTGACGGGCAGCAGGACCAGCGCAAACAGGGTAAGCTGGTAATTGATCACGAACATGTAAACCAGGAAAATGATGATGGTGATCGGGTCCCGGAAAACCATTTCCAGGGAACTCATCACGGATAATTCTATTTCATTGACGTCCATGCCAACCCTCGACATCACATCTCCCTTCCGGGATTCAGAGAAATAGGACATGGGAAGACGCAGGATCTTTTTGTAGACCTTGTTCCGTATATCCCTGACGACCCCAACCCTTACAGGGGTGATATAGTAATTGGCCAGGAATTTAAATCCGGTCTTCAGCAGGGCCATCACAACGACCAGACCACTTACCAGCATCAGGGCAGTAGTGGCCCCCTGATCCATAATGATCCTGCTCAGGTAATAATTAAAATTATGCTGCAGGGCCTGGGTATTCATCTCAAAAGGTACGGCTGTGGTGACCATCTCCTGGGTCTGGAAGAGGATGCGCAGGAAGGGGATGGCCATCACAAAGGAGAACAGCGCAAAAAAAGCCGAAAGTATATTAAAGAGTATATTCAGGACAGCATTGAACCAGTAAGGCTTAATATAACCTACAATGCTCAGGAATCTCTTCATCAGGTTTTCAGGAAAAGTGGTTATTCATACTAGATCCCGGTATAGTTTTCCGGTGTGATCCTTTTCAGCTCATCAATAACGTCCCTATCTAATGGTAACGTATCAATGAAGGCGTGTAGTACGTCACGGGTGATGTTTTTATTGTTTCGGGTCAGGTCTTTCAGTGCTTCATAGGGTTTCGGATATCCCTCGCGCCGCAGGATGGTCTGCAGGGCCTCGGTAACCACCGCCCAGTTCCGGTCCAGGTCATGTCGGATACCCTCCTCGTTGATGATCAGCTTATCCAGGCCTTTCAGGAGGGATTTAAATGCCAGCAGGGTATGGGCCAGGGGCACCCCGATGTTCCTCGATACAGTTGAGTCGGTAAGGTCCCGCTGCAACCTTGATACGGGCAATTTGGACGAGAGATGCTCAAAAATGGCGTTGGCCAGTCCCAGGTTACCCTCTGCATTCTCAAAATCAATGGGATTCACCTTGTGTGGCATGACAGAGGATCCCACCTCCCCTTTCTTGATTTTCTGTTTGAAATATTCCATGGATATATAGGACCAGATATCACGTGCCAGGTCGACCAGGATGGTATTGATGCGTTTCAGGTTGTCAAACAGGGCAGCCATATGATCATAGTGCTCGATCTGCGTAGTGGTCTTCTGCCGCTGGAGTCCCAGTTTATCGGCAAGGAACTTATCTGCAAACAAGACCCAGTCCACCTCCGGATAAGCCACATGATGTGCATTGAAATTACCGGTAGCCCCGCCAAATTTGGCAGAATAGGGTATGGTTTTAAGCAGTTCCGATTGATTTTCAAGCCGTTCGACAAATACCTTTATCTCCTTGCCCATCCTGGTGGGTGAGGCTGGCTGTCCATGGGTCTTGCCTAGCATGGGAACGAGTGTCCATTGATCAGCCTTTTCCCTGAGTACCCCCATCAATTGATCAAAGAGTGGCAAATAGGCCTGGGCCATGGCATCTTTAATGGACAGGGGGGTGGCCGTGTTATTCACATCCTGGGAGGTCAGTGCAAAATGTATGAATTCCTTGTACTGGGATAGACCGGTCTCATCAAACTTTTCCTTGATATAGTATTCTACGGCCTTTACATCATGATTGGTGGTTTTCTCAAATTCCTTGATCTTTTCGGCATCCGCTTCGGTGAACTCTGTGTAAAAAATACGCAGTTTTTCAAAGACTTCAGGGTCGACGCCGGATAATTCCTTCAGGTGCAGCTGGCAGAGCTCGATAAAATATTCGATCTCGATGAAAACCCGGTAACGGATGAGTCCGAATTCAGAGAAAAACGGGGCCAGTTCCTTGACTTTTGTGCGATATCTGCCATCGACCGGAGATATTGCGGAGAGTTCGGTTAATTTCATTAGGTTGAAGGTTAGGTAGAGCAAAGTTAAGAGTTTTTTGAGACGATCTGATGAACCATCCTTTTTTGTATTTTTGACAGCAAATAGGAAGCCTCATGAAACGAACCAATTCCAAAATATCCGTCTATTTGCTGGTACTGCTGGCCACCCTTTTGTTATCTGCACAGCAGACAGGAAACCGGACAGAAGATCAGCAGGATACCACACTCGTGTATGTGTTTGAAATCAAGGAAAACATTGCTCCCCCGGCTTGGAGACTGACCCAGCGGGCCTTTGAGGAGGCCGCTGAGATCCATGCTGACCTGATCATCATTCACCTAAACACCTATGGTGGTATGCTCGATGCCGCTGATTCCATCCGTACCAAGATCCTGAACAGCGACATTCCCGTCTGGGTCTTTATAGACAACAATGCCGCTTCGGCGGGAGCCCTTATCTCTATAGCCTGTGACAGTATCTACATGCGCCCGGGGGGAAGCATCGGTGCGGCCACGGTTGTGAACCAGACAGGTGAGGTTGTGCCGGACAAGTTCCAGTCCTTCATGCGATCCACCATGCGTGCCACGGCCGAGGCACACGGCAGGGACACGGTGATTTCCGGCAATGATACCATCATCTCATGGCACAGGGATCCCAGGATTGCGGAGGCCATGGTTGATCCCAGTATCTATATTGAAGGGATTTCAGATACCGGGAAGGTCTTGACTTTCACGACCGAGGAAGCCATTCAACACGGTTTCTGTGAAGGCCCTGCCAAGACCGTTGAAGAGGTCCTGGAAGCAGCCGATGTCGGGACTGCCAGGATCGTGCGGCACAAAGCCACGGGACTCGACAAGATTATCGGATTCCTGCTCAATCCCGTGATCAGCGGGATCCTTATCATGATCCTCGTAGGGGGTATATATTTTGAGTTGCAGTCCCCAGGCATCGGCTTCCCCCTTGCCGCGGCAGTCGTCGCTGCCATCCTGTACTTTGCCCCGCTCTATCTCGAGGGACTGGCAGAAAACTGGGAACTGGTAATCTTTATTGTCGGCTTGCTGCTGATCGCCGTGGAGATATTTGCCATCCCCGGGTTCGGTGTGGCCGGGATAGCCGGGATCATCCTGGTGATCGCGGGACTCACACTCGCGATGGTGGATAATATTGTATTCGAACTGGAATGGAATATCGCTTTTGCAGAGGTAATTAAAAGATTCTTCATTGTCATTACTTCCATGTTTCTTTCGTTGATCCTCTCGCTCTGGCTTGGCAAGCAGCTATTCACTGCCAAGGCTTTCGCTGGACTGGCACTGGATCGGAACCTTGATGTCGAAGAGGGATTCCTGGGTGTGGAGAGCAAACAGAAAGACCTGGTAGGACGGACGGGCATTGTTGAGTCAATATTGCGGCCGGCAGGCAAGGTTGTCATCGATGATGAGATCTATGATGCCGTTTCAGAATACGGATTTATCAATAAGGGTGAGAAAGTTAAGGTCACCAGGTATGAAACGGGACAGATATATGTAATCAAGGTAAATGAAGAAAGCTGAACAAAACAGCCTGTCAGCGGTTATAAGGGATTACAGGGAAAGCGATTATGCATCTCTTCTTGAACTGTGGCATAAAACCGATCTGGCACAGCCTGAGCGAAAGGATGATGCCGGGGTGATCAAACGCTGTAATGCCATGGGGGGCCGCTTGCTGGTCATGGAAGATCTGGCTTCCGGTGAGATCATAGGCTCTTCATGGATGACCTGGGACGGAAGGCGCATCTATCTGCATCATTTTGGGATCCACCCTGCCTGGCAGAACCGGGGTCTTGGAACGAAACTGGCATATGCATCCCTGGAATGGATCAGCAGTTCCGGACGACAGGTAAAGATGGAGGTGCACAGGGAAAACAACGCCGCGATACAGTTTTATAAAAAGCTTGGGTTTTTTGCATTCGAAGATTATGATATTTATATGATCAGGGAGTTTACATGAGCAGGCACTGATGAGCAGAAAAACCATCATATTGGTCTTATCGGCATTTGCATCCATAGTCCTGCAGGCACAGACATTGGATCTTAAGTGGCAATGGGACGAGGAGACCGTAAAACGTGCAAGTACAGCGGAAGATGCTGATTTCCTGAGTGAAGATGAGAAAAAGGTCATCCTGTATGCCAACCTGGCCAGGGCGAACGGTCGCCTCTTTGCCAGCACTTTCCTTGACGAATACCTCAGGATCAAGAAGATAAAACCAAACAGTTATACCCGGTCGCTTTACAATGAACTCAAGCAGGTCAGGGACCTTCCCATGCTCCTGCCGGAAAGGGACCTGTACAGGGTGGCCAGGGAACATGCCAGCTGGTCAGGGAAAAAAGGCTACGAGGGACACAAGGGTTTTAAACAACGATTTACACCCCTGATGGAAAAATATGACGAAGTGGGTGAAAATATTTACTATGGTCCCTATACTCCCCTGGAGATCGTGATCCAGCTGTTGATCGACGAAGGCATTGAAGACCTGGGCCACCGGAAGAACCTGCTGAGCCCGAAATTCAATTCAATAGGCGTGGCCATTAAACCACACAAAACATATGAATATAATTGTGTCATGGGGTTCGGCCGCCTGCCGCGAACATACCTGGATTATGTCCAATGAAAGATAAACAAATACTTATCACAGGCGCCAGCTCCGGGATAGGGAAGGAAACGGCCCGTGCACTGGGAAACCTCGGTGCACACATCTTCTTCACCGGCCGTCACAGGGAAAAAGACCTGAACATACAGGAGGAACTCAGGCAAGATACCGGGAATCCGGATATATATTATTACCATTGTGACCTCGCCTCCTTTGAATCGATTACTGCTTTTACCTCCGAATTCAAAAAATCATATAAGGCCCTGGACATCCTGATAAACAATGCAGGCATCTGGAATTCGAAAAAAGTACTCACCCGGGATGGGATTGAAAGTCACCTGGCCGTGAATTACCTGGCCCCCTTTCTGATGACCAGCCAGTTGCTGCCCCTGTTGAAAAATTCCCCTTCAGCCCGTATCATCAATCTTACTTCCGGCATACATTTTCGTGGCAAACTGGACCTGGACGATCTTGAATTCAACAGGCGGAAATGGAGGTCCATCGATGCCTACACCCAGTCCAAACTCTGCAATATCCTCTTTACCAGATCCCTGGCCGGAAAGCTGATCGGCACGAACATCTCCGTCAATTGCATTGCCCCGGGCTGGGTTAACACCGGGCTCTTCAGGGATGCCGTTCAAGTTGTTAAAATTTCAGCCAGCCTGCTGGCCATGAGTCCCATGAAAGCTGCCAGGGGACTGGTACACCTGGCCGCCGCCGGAGAACTCGAGGATGTTTCGGGCGAATATTTTGCGGGCATGAATATCCGTAAATCCTCTCCTGCATCATATGACCGGCAGCTGTCTGATAAATTGTGGAAAAAAAGTGAGGAATACCTCAAAGATTATATTTAATAGAGTCCCCGTATGAACCAGCTGAAATTCCGTGAAGAAAGATCGCACACCAAGGTGATCGCCACACTTGGTCCTGCTTCATCCTCCCGGCAGGTCCTGGAGAAATTATTTGAAGAAGGCATTGATGTATGCCGCCTGAATTTTTCCCATGGCAGCCATGAGGACCATCTCAAAACAATTAATCTGATTAAAAAGATCAATGCAGAAAATAATGCGACGGTTGCCATACTGGCTGACCTGCAGGGCCCCAAACTCCGGATCGGGGATATGGTTAACAACGGTGTTGAACTTATGGATGGCAGTACCTTTTCATTTGTGAATGAGCCCTGTGTCGGGGATGCCCGGAAGGCATACATGAGTTATGCAAAACTCCCCGCCGATGTGAAGATCGGGGAAAAGATACTGGTGGACGATGGCAAGATCCAGCTGGAGGTCACCGGTACAAACCGAAAGGATGAGGTGACCATGAAAGTCATCTCCGGAGGTATCCTTTCTTCAAAAAAGGGGGTAAACCTGCCCGATACCCAAATCTCGCTTCCAAGTCTCACGGAGAAGGATATTTCCGATGCACGTTTTGCCCTCAGCCAGGAAATTGACTGGATCGCCCTGTCTTTTGTCAGGTCCGTTACCGACCTTCTCGAGTTGAAGGAACTGATCAAGCAAAGCAAGTTCCCGATGGCGAGGGTGGTTGCCAAGATCGAAAAACCGGAGGCATTGAAAGAGATAGACCAGATCATAGATATGGCCGATGCGGTCATGGTTGCCAGGGGTGACCTTGGGGTTGAGGTACCCTTTGACCAGGTCCCGCTGATCCAGAAGAACCTGGTCGCCAAATGCATAGTCAAAAGCAAACCCGTTATCATTGCCACCCAGATGATGGAAAGCATGATTTCGAATTTCAGGCCAACCAGGGCTGAAGCCAACGATGTCGGAAATGCGGTGCTGGACGGGGCAGATGCCCTGATGCTGAGCGGTGAGACGTCTGTCGGAAAATACCCGGTACAGGTGGTCAGGAGCATGCAGCAGATCATTGATGCCACGGAAAAAGGATATGATTATTTCAGGAGCAATCCACCGAGGGAGTTCAGCCGGACCTATCTTTCCGACTCCATTTGTTTCAGTGCCTGTAAAATGGCTGAACAAACACTTGCCAAGGCCATTATTACCTTTACACATTCGGGTTATACTGCCTACCGTATTGCCAGTCATCGCCCAAAGGCAAATATATTTGCATTTACTGACAACAAACGCATCATCAACAAGCTGTCTCTGGTCTGGGGCGTACGCGCCTATTTCTCAGAGACCTTCAACAGCATTGATGAAGCGATAAACAGGTCCATAGAACGGCTGTTCGAAATGAACCTGATCCAGGAAGAAGACGTGGTGATACATGTCGGCAGCACCCCTGTCCTTGAACGTGGCAGAACAAACATGATCAAACTGAGTTACGTTTGATGCAAGCACTGAAACAGCGTATCCGTGAAGCGGAGGAGATATGGTTACTCCCCCTGCTCAATCATTGCAATAACCTGTTTTCAGAAGTATTCCTGCCGTCCCATGACCACCTTCATCATTACCGCGTCTGGTGTCACGCCAAGGACCTGATGCTTCTGCTGGCGGAATCTGGCTGCAGCATTTCTCCCGGACTGCCGCAACAGCTTATCCTGGCTGCGTTTTTTCATGATACGGGATTGATTAACACCCGTGATGAGAAACATGGACTGGAAAGCAGGCGGCTGTGTGAGGAATTCTTCAGCAGAGGGGATCACCGTCTTCCGGAGGGCTTCCCTGAGATCCTGGATGCCATAGCATACCACGATGATAAATCCTCCATGGGAAGGGCGATCACCGGCGAGCCTGACAGGCAGCTCCTCCGGCTCCTGAGCACAAGCGATGACCTGGATGCCTTCGGCTACAGGGGCATCTACCGGTATGCCGAGATTTATCTCTGCCGCATGATCAATCCCACGGAACTCCCGGGCAGGATTCTGGAGAATCTAAACAACCGCTTTCATAACCTGAAATGCATCTATGAACCTTTGACCCATTTCATTGACCGCCAGGAAATCCGGTACTGGATCACCTGTGAGTTCTATCTTGGCCTGTCAGAAGCCAATGCTGCTGCGGAAGAAAGACCTGATTGGAAAAGGGAACTGATCAGGGTATTTCAGGATGGTATCAACAGAAAGGAGAACCTGCTGAAACGGGAAAGGCTGCTGCCTAAACTGGAACATGAGAGAGAGATCCAGCAGTTTTTTATGCTGATCGATGAAGAAAATGCCATCAACAACCATGTCTGAACAACGCCTCGGGCGTGACTTCCCGGGGGTATGCATCAAAAATGAAGGGTCGCCATCCCGGAGCCTATGATGACAACCCTTCCCCTTATAAACTAGCAGAATAAAAATTATTGAAGGACCAGCTGTTTCGATAGCCGGTCCATGCCGGTAGAAATTTCAAGTAAGTATGTCCCCTTTTCCAGGTCCTCCAGGTCAACCGCATTCGTATATCCAGCCTGGATTTCATCAAGGTCCATGGTCCTCACAATCCAGCCAGACAGATCTGTGATCTCCAGCTTCAGCCTTTTAAAGGAATCCTTCAGGGTAAGGTTGAGCTTTCCATCCAGGCTGGGATTGGGATCGAAACTGATCGCATGGTCCAATGGATTCAAATAGGCAGCAGGCCTTATCCCTGTGATGCTGGTTGTCATCCTTCTTCTGCCCAGCCTGGCTATCACATCAAAATGAAGGCCGTCGGTGTCAATCTTCAACCTGGCTCCTTCATCGCACCTGACCGATCCTTTATGCTCGACTTTGAGGCAGTATTCTCCCGTGAGCAGGTGGATAAAAGAAAAAAAACCTTTGTCACCGGTCAGTCCAGCAGCAATATAACATCCATCCCTGGCATCTGCCAGATAGACGGGGGCATTCACAACCGGCCGGGTCTGTCCGGAATTACCATTGGTCTCCTCCACGAGCGACCCTGAGACCGAAGCTGTACCTCCCCCTTTATCTGGGGGATCCAGCAGGTATACGTGCATGCATCTGGCATTTACTGTAGCATTCATATTTTTACTCTTTTGCATTTGCCATACGGGACCGGACAGATCATATAAATAATATTTTAAGATGTTTTTATCTTATTTGCACAAATATAAGAGCAAATTGTCATATATTACAATACCCATTAATGAGTATATTATATGATCCCCTGTTTTTTACTGAAAAGGATTAGTTCTGCAGTATTTTTGACCGCATGCTTTTTCAGCATGTTCTTACGGTGGGTGGAGACTGTATTCGGACTGATGAACAATTCCGCGGCAATTTCATCTGTCTTCTTGCCGTTGGCAAGCAGGAGGATGATCTCTTTTTCCCTGGTACTGAACAGGCTGTTCCGGTCTGCATATGACCTGGTATAGATGACCCTCCCGGATTCGTTATCAACCATTTTACCTGTAACACCGATAACCTCGGGGAAATGGCCGAGTTCTACGATGATACCGGTGGTCCTGAGGATATTGCCTTGCTCGTCGCTTTGCTGGACTGTCTGGTGCCTGAGTACCTGGAGGTAACTTCCGTCCTTCTTCTGGAACCGGTAATTCAAGGAAAACTTCAACCTGCCCGGTTGGGTCATGCCATTATCGATGGCCCCCTGCATGGCATCAATGGTGGCCTCGATCACCTTCCCGTGGTCATCGGGATGGATCTTTTCATACAGGAACTGCAGGTTTACCTCGCCAGGTTCATATCCGAATGTTTTTTGTATGCCCGGACTGACATAGCTGACTTCTCCCCTGGGAAAGTCAAATACATAAATAAACTGGGAGCCGAAATTTGTCAGCTCCTCGAATCCCTTGATATCAAACGGCTGGAAATCAGGCAGGACAAGGGACTTATCATGAGGCAGGGATTCAAAGAACCTGTGAAGCTCTTTAAAGGGTTCAAGTGGTTTCATCTGAAAGGGGTAAAATGTTAAGCCAAATTTAAAAATATTAAATGAAGTTCTGACTGTTTTAATGGCTCGTTATTATCAGGATCAATATCATACTATTTTACCTGGAAATCCAGCAATTTCCTGTCCTCCAGGTAACCCTCCAGGCGGTCGCCGATCTTTACCGGACCAACGCCCTCGGGCGTACCCGTGAACAGGAGGTCACCGGTCTTCAGGGTAATATAACGGGAAATATAGGATATCTGTACATTCACGGGAAAAATCATTAATTCCGTGTTCCCTTCCTGTACGGTTGACCCGTTGAGATCAAGGCGAAAACGGAGTTTGTTAATATCTGCGAAAGCAGCCACAGGGAGGAATTCACTCAATGGTGCGGAATGGTCGAAAGCTTTGGATATTTCCCACGGATTACCGTTGTCTTTGGCTTTTTTTTGCAGGTCCCTTGCTGTAAAATCTATCCCCAGGCCGATCGCATCGAAATACCTGTGGGCAAATTTTTTCTCGATATTCCTGCCCACCTTGCTGATCTTCAGAACGATCTCGATCTCATGATGGATGTTGCTGCTGAAATCCGGGAGATAAAAGGGCTTGTTATTCCGGACGACGCAGTTTTCATGCTTCATAAAGAATATCGGTTCTGCAGGAACGACACTGTCAAATTCCTTGACATGGGCCAGATAGTTCTTGGCCATGCAAATTATCTTCATCTGGTTCAGGTTTTACCGAAAGCCCGTAACTTGATATTGGTAAGGACCTTCTTTGTATACAGGGGGAAATCACCATTCATGATCCAGCCAAAATAGCCGGGGTCCTTTTTCAATACTTCCTCGACAGGTTCTCCCTTGTACTTTCCAAAATTAAATACCTCTATATCCTTATCATTGTATATGATGCGGCCTGCCAGATCCACTGCCCTGTGCTGCGCAGAAAATGCAGACAGGTAATCCACATCATTCTGCAATTGCTCATAACGGTCAAGCTGTGCCTTGAGGATCTCATAGGTGGCACGTGTATCTGCTTCAGCACTATGGGCATCTTCAAGTACCTTCTGGCAATAGAACTGGTAGGCTGCAGCCAGGGTCCGCTGTTCCATTTTATGGAAGATCACCTGGACATCGATGAATTTTCTTTTCCTGATATCAAAATCAACACCGGCCCGCAGGAATTCCTCTGCCAGCAGCGGTATATCAAATTTATTCGAATTATAACCCGCAAAATCACATCCTTCGAATTCATTGGCCAGGGTCCTGGCTATTTCTGAGAAGGGGGGCTGGTCTTTCACATCTTCATCGGTGATCCCATGAATGGCGGATGCCCTGGGATCAATGGGAATGGTCGGGTTGACCAGCTGGGTATGGACCGATTCCCTGCCGTCAGGCTGGATCTTCAGCCAGGAGATCTCTACTATCCTGTCGCTCGCAATATTGATTCCGGTGGTTTCCAGATCGAAAAAGATCAAGGGATTTTTCAATAAAAGTTCCATACTGTCAGGCTCCTTTCTTACCGTTTATATTTAATGAAAAACCCGGACAGGTGCTGACTGCCGGGTCTTGTTCCAAACGGGAATGACCGGGGTCATGCATTGATCATCATGGGCATCAGCAGCATTAACACATCCTCGGCCTCATTTTCGGATACCGCGGGTAACATGATCCCCGCCCTGGTGGGATCTGACAATTCCACGACCACATCTGCGGATGAGAGGTTCGAAAGGATCTCGATCAGGAAGGTGGACTTAAAACCGATCTCCATGTCCTCACCGTCGTACTGGCAGTTCAGCCTTTCATAAGCAGAGATAGAAAAATCAATATCCTGCGCGGATACGGTGATCTGGTTGCCGGTGAGCGCCAGCTTCACCAGGTTGCTGGCCTGGTTCGAATACACGGATACCCGCTTGAGTGTATTGAAAAATTCCACCCTGTCAATACTGAGCTTGTTGGGATTATCGGTCGGGATCACAGAATTATAGCTCGGATAATTTCCCTCTACCAACCGGCATACCAGTTTGTATTCGGTCATGGAAAAGAAGGCATTCTTGTCGTCAAATTCAACGGTCACTGGATTCTCCTCCTTTGGCAGGACATTTTTCAAAAGGGATGCCGGTTTCTTGGGCAGGATGAATGATGAGTCCAGATCTGCCTTTGCATCCGTGCGTTTGTAACGAACCAGTTTATGTGCATCGGAGGCAACAAAGGTGAGATTATCCGTGGCCAGTTCAATGTAGACACCGTTCATCACCGGCCTGAGTTCATCATCGGCCGTTGCAAAGAGGGTTTTGTTGATCCCGCTGTACAGTACTTCTGCAGGTACCTCCACAGTGGCCTTCTGGTCCTGCTTGATGGATGGCATTTGTGGAAAATCCCCCGCATTCTGTCCGACTACGGTGAACTTGCCATTCTCCGATGAGATCACCACGGATAGCTTCTCATTATCTATCTCAAAAGTGAGTGGTTGCTCCGGGAATTCCTTCAGGGTATCTGTCAGGATCCTGGCCGGTACCGCAATGCTTCCACTATCTGAGGTATTTTCCAGTGTCATTTTGGTGATCAGGGTAGATTCCAGGTCCGAGGCCGTGATCTCCAATTCATTGCCATCCAGCCTGAACAGAAAATTATCGAGTATGGGCAAGGTATTTTTGGAACTGATGACCCTGCTGACTGCCTGCAGGTGACCCAGAAGGTCGGTACTGGAAACAACAAATTTCATGGATGGTTCTTTTTAATTCTAAATATCAATTATACGAAAAATTTAGCAGAAGCTTTGCACCTGATTCCATTTTTTCATTTGCTTTGAAAATAGCCAGGTTCTTTCAAAAGCGGATCAATTTCCAGATACTTCAGAACGACCATTTCGTCCCAATCATCGACCTTTGCATATAATCTATTGAGATCCATTTTTTTATTTCCTGCCGTATCCCTAGCAAACACGGGAAACAATCTGAGGATCGTCCGGGTGCCTCTGGTACTGCTCACCTCCAGCACATAATCCGGTTCATCACTGTGGGTATAATTCAATGGCATATCCTTCTGGAGATCTGCATATGCATCGAACCTTACCCCGTAGAAATAGCCCAGGTATTGATTGAGCTTTGCTGTAACCGGAGTGAACCATTCCCCGGGTACGGTCCCGGCAGACATCTCAAATTCCCCTTCTTCATTCCTGGCCAGATGAAATGTCCTGGCAGGATCCCGGTTATACTGAAGGGATATACATTCAATCTGTGCGGGCAGGAAATGCAGCAGCAGGTTGTCTCTCCAGTAGCGTTCATCCGTTGCGTACAATGCTGCCAGATCCCTTGGATTAAACCCCCTTACCCCCATCCTGAATGGTGTATCTGCATCCTTCAGCATCATATAGGTGGCATCGGTTCCCGTTGTATCATGACAGACGAAATATTCCCTTGCCGCCCCCTTGTCCAGGGTGATAATGACCCGCTTGCCGTCCTGCTGCAGCTGCATGGAAACCTCCTCCGAGCGGGAACGGGATACAGGGGACAGAACTTCCAGCCTGGAAAGCAGCACCAGTAAACCGCTCATGCGGTCTTTCCGGACCGGGGTGCTGCCATTCACCCTCCAGGCATCCTCGTGCCTGACAAGCATCACCTGCCCTCCCCTGCCTTTGATCTCCACGCCTGTGATACGGCCCGTGTCCTTCACGGCGAATTCCACATCAGATCTTGCATATGTGCCGGACCGCCTGGACAGAAACAGCCAGGCTGAGACAGCCACCAGCAGGGCCAGCACCAACAGGATTATTTTGTATCTGTTCATTTAACGAAATCTCCTTCTGCGGTACACACCGACGCCCGCACCGAAGGAAATGACCAGGAGGACCGGGACGGCCGTATTGATGACTTTCCATTTATCACTCTCCTCCAGGATACGCTGCCGGTCAAGCAATCGCATCCGGAATTCACGGCCCCTGAGACTGATCAATCCGGTTTCGTCTGTCAGGTAATTCACAGCATTCAGGATAAACTCCTTGTTCCCGAAGCTCTGCGAGGTATACTGGTCAAAACCTAGGGGCACCATCACCGGACCGTTCGGGGAATCGATGACCTCGTTCCGGATGATATCACCGTCTCCCATCACGATCATACGGGTGGACCGGCTTATGCCGGCAAACTGGATGGGTTTGTGGGACTGTACATCCGGTATGGAACGGTTGGTGAATACGGATTCAAAGTTTCCCTCCAGCAGGATGGCCAGGGGCAGATGGGCCCGGTTGTATGCTGCCTGGGAAGGCTGCCGCTGGGTTTCCCGCAGACTGATCTCGGCAGGTGCGGCCACTATCCTGGAGTAGGGAGATGTGGCAAGGAGGACCGTCTTTTTAATGGCAGGATTCTCACCCACTGTATCTATATCACTTCCGAATTCAATCTTGATCATGTTCAGGGAACGCGTCACGGGATGATCATTCCCGGGAGATATCAGGGGGAAATAATACCAGGGACTGAACTCCCATTGGGCTTGCGCTCCCGCCAGGCCTTTGTTCACCGGGATCACATGGCACTGGATATCCTTCACCAGGTGCGGGTTCAGGCGAACACCATAACGGAACAGCTGGTCCTCAATATTCAACGGATTGTACAGGGCGAAGGTCATGCCCATGAAAAGGCTGTCCATCGAAACCTGCACCGGATCCAGCAACCAGAGGACCTTCCCTCCCTGCATTATGTACTGGTCGATCACAAATTTATCTGCTTCTGAGAAGGCCTTCACCGGTTTTGCAATGATGACGGCCCGGTAACCATTCAGGCTTCCGTACCTGCCCCCGATGACCCCCCTGTCAACCTGGTAAAAATTGGCCAGGTCCTTGGTGATATCCCCTACCTGGTAGGCATCCAGTTCACCGTGGCCCTCCAGGAAAGCCACTTTGGCTATGCTGTCACTGCTCAGGGTCTTGATCATGCCAATGAACTCATATTCAAGGGATTGTATGGACTGGTGCAGGTTCACCTCACCGGGCAAACCGGGATTGTTCTTCAGCAGGTTCACGGCCACATCCGCCTCCTCATATGAGATCACGGCCCCCGGAAAAACGATCTTCTGGGAGGTACTCCCGTCCTTGGCGCGGACCTGGACATTGGTGGGTTGCAACCCGATCCCGTACAGCTGGTTGAAAAGGTTACGCCTGATCTGCGGGTCAGGATCCTCAACCGGGTCGATAAACTCGTACTGCAGGTTCTGCGGGGCATATACCCTGAACTCATCCAGCAGCTCCCTGATGGCCGTATTCAACCTCGAGAAACCCACGGGAAGGTCTCCCTCCAGGTATACCCGGATATAGACAATCTCGTCGAGATCCCTCAATATCACGCGTGTTTCTTCCGAGAGGGTATACCTTTTCTCCGTGGTCAGGTCAAAACGGTGAAAAACCCGTGAGGCGATAAAATTGACCAGCACAATGATGACCATCGCACTTACCAGCTGAATAATATGCATCCGTTTCAGTTGTCTCCTTTTCATCCTGCTCCGATTATCCTTACCATTTCCTGCTCTGTAAGACAATCCTGGTGCCGATCAGGAATATGCTTATCACACTCAGGAAATATACCAGGTCCCTCGTATCGACCATCCCGCGGCGTATGGATTTATAGTGTTCATTGATACCGAGCTTCAGCAGCAGGTTGTCAAGGTTCCCGAACAGGTCCATGCTGGTGATCAGGTCAAATCCGGTATACAGGAAAAATGAGATCAGCACGGCGACAATAAATGAAATGATCTGATTGTCTGTCAGGGATGATATGAATATCCCCACGGAAGCATATACAGCGGCCAGGAAGAAGAGTCCCACATAAGACCCCCAGATCCCTCCCGTATCCAGGTTGCCGGGTGGACTTCCAAGCCTGTGGACCGAGTAGAAATAAACCATGGTAGGAAGGAGGGAGAACAGGATAAGCACCAGGGAGGCAAAATATTTGGCCAGCACGATCTGTATCTCCGGTATGGGCTGGGTCAGCAACAATTCCAGGGTCCCGCTGCGTCTCTCCTCGGCAAATACCCGCATGGTTATGGCAGGTACCAGGAAAAGGAATATCCAGGGAGCCATGATGAAGAGTGTATCCAGGCTGGCATGCCCGTTGTCCAGTATATTCAGGTTCCCCTTGAATACCCACATGAACAGGGAATTGACCACCAGGAATACAACAACCACGACATACCCGGTCAGGGTGCTGAAAAAGCTGGTTATCTCCTTACGCAGTAAGGTTAACATGTCTCAAAAACAACATTTGTGCGAAAGTAATGCTTTTTCGACTCACGGCAAATTAATGATATCAACGGAAAGCTTGCCTGCCTCCACAAGGAACATGTAATGGATGATTTGTATCTGGTGAAAATAATAGTTGAGGATCGCTGTATAATGATAACCCTTACGGGTCATTTCCATGGCCCCTTCCTGGCTCAAACCTACACCGTGGCCATACCCCCTCCCATCCAGTACGATGTGATCCCCCTCGAGTTTCACACCGAAGAAATCCGACCGGAGCTGATAATCGTCACGGATCACCGAAAGCAGCAGTGAGTCCTGCCCGGACCGGTAATAATCCTGCCGGTGTTTTACGGGCATTTCAAGCACGGATGTATCCAGGAGTTCTCCCATGATAAATCCTTTTGTCTGCAGATACCGGATCCAGTCCCCTGCAGGAATGGATTTCTGCCATCTTGCACCGGGCTGGTTCAGGCTGAATGGATCCAGTACCGGGCGCAGGTAGTTCCTCCCGTTCAGCCAGGCCTGTTCGGCCCCCCTGGTCTCACCTCCGCTGTTTGCATGGTAGGCCGCATTGATCAGGACGGAATCTTCATCTGCCATGACCAGTCCGTCTGTCACCTCCGTTCCTATTTCCACATCCTCGTTCCAGATATGCCTGCCCTTGTAGGCCTGGCAATGAACGGCATCACAGAGGTGGAATCCTTCCGTTGTATGCCGGCCAAGATTTTTAAAGGCAAATGTCCTGCTCAGGATGGCCTGTACCTTGTAATACTCCAGTTCGCAATGGCTGCCTGCCTCCGTCTCCGAGACCCCCATGATGTATTTTTCCATATCGATCTCATTGATCATCAGCAGGTTATTCATGGAGATCTCCACGTGCAGGTCAGCCAGGTATTCCCTTGAGTCCATCACCGGCAGGGCAGGCTTCAGCCTGAAATAGGCATACTGATCAGGTGCTGAGAACCTGAGCTTCATCCCATGATGCCACCGGCCTGCATGGTCCCTGATCAGCAGGGAATCCCCTTGCCGGATCACGTACCAGCTCTCGCCCTCCGGACAGGTACCCAGGAACCCCCGGTCTGTTGTAATTCGATAAACCCCCTCCCCGGGTGTGAACAGGAAGGCATTTACCAGGTGCTCATGAAAGACAGCTATCCTGACATCCAGCGAAAAT
>LJUP01000205.1 GCA_001303955.1 Bacteroides sp. SM23_62
GGCCTGCCGTCAGGCTGATGGATCTCTACCACTTTTTTTTCCTGGTCCACAGACGTGGCATCATGGTCCAGTCCAAATTCCTCGATCATCATTGCCAGCCGGTGAACGGTCCCGGCCTGCGATTCAACACGAAGATCATAATCGCCTGCATCATGCCAGCCACCTGAATTCAAACCCACCACCGGATCGCCGGAACGGTAATCGCATAATGTGGAAGGCCCCTGAAAATACCCGTCGAAGTGGTTATGGTTGGTAGGGGCCATCAGTGCATCATCCATGTGGCAGCGTCCGTGCCATACCCTGTACTTTTCATTCACACGCATATGGCACATCTGTACCGGAAGGTAATACTCCAGGGTTGGCTGCCAGGTGTTGCGCTTGTAAACATCGGCTGCGATCCGGAAAGGGTGCGAACTTGTTTCCCCGTAGGACAGCTCATATATGCCGGGGGTGTCAACCTCCGAGAAGTCGAGCGTGGCATACCTGTAACGGAGGAAATTCCCCCAGTAACGGACCACTCCCGTTTCAACCGGCACCTTACCCGAAGGTTCCACCCTGAACAACCTGAACGCCTGTAAAACAGTATCCTGCGGGTCAAGCTCAACCACAGCCAGTTTCCGCTGTCCGGGATGATAGCCAAGCTGCGACACCTGGATCACCGGGGCATATTTCCATCCGGGTACTACATTGGGTGTAACGATCCACTCGATGGCTCCTTTTGTAACATTTGCCTGAACGGTACTCCTTACAATGAACCATCCGTTGTTATGATTTGACCTGCCGTCACGCAGCTCCAGGGGCTGCCTGCTCGAGGTAATGACCATGCGCTGGTCCGGTTCTTCCGGGGCGATCACCAGTTCGTACCCCGTATCCATTGCTTCGGTCAGGTATTCGTCATCGTAAACCGTCATGGGGCCTGTGGGTTGTGTCGGGAATATCCCCGGACGGCCGTCCATGAGGTAAGTCTTACCGAACAGATCTCCGGGAAACAGTTCCAGGTTAAATCCCACCCTGTCCAGCCATTCAACCGGAAGGGGTTCGTCTAGGTCCACCCTTACTGTGAACGAACTGCCACCGGTGGCTGTTACATGAATATGGTAGGTGAATTGCAGATCGGGGTATGTTACCGGATTAAAGCCCCTCCGGTTTTTGGCGGAGTCCGGAAACCAAAGTGTCTTGCTGATCGTGTTGGCGGATTCATCGATCACTGTGGCTGTGCCTGCCGGAACGGGAGACCATTGTCCGGGTGAGGGTTCCAGGCGGAGATCCCCATTGGCAGCGACCCTGTTGCCGTGCTGGATGATGGTCACTCCTGATTGGTGCCCTTCCGGATAAAAATCACTGAATACAGTGACATCCAGACCATTCATGCTGAAATATCCCCTTTCATTCAGCGTCAGCGATCCCTGTCCGTAAGTTACAGGAATGAGGAAAAGAATCCCTGCTATCAGCAGAGACCGAACAATCGTATAGGTTGTTTTCATGATTGAGGTTAATAATATCATCTTTTTCTGTCCAATCTAATCAAATTATTTGAAAAAAGGCTGTCACTTAGCAGGCAATTTTTTCTGCGTTAAGGCTGGATATAAAAAGGCAACTTATTCGGTCTATGACTCGCTGACACAAGGGGAATGTATGCAGTAAATTCTCCGGCTATATCATAACACATCAGGGCATCCCCATGGCGCACATACAGGTTCCCCCCGTGAATGACAGGATGGGCCCAGTGCTGGCCGCTACCCAGTGGCACCTTGAAACTGCTGATCACCCGGCAGGTATTTTCATCCGCTTTAACCAGGGCCATAATACCATCGGTCCCATAACAATAAAAGCGTCCGTCAGCATAAATAATAGCTCCACCAGACACCTGATCTGAAACATACCTGAGATCACCCGTCCCGGCATCCAGACAATAAAATTCCTTTTTATTGAAAGTCGAGCTGTACAAACAACCCTCATGCAGGATGAGTCCACCGATCAGGTTGAACCATTCCTCGTTGCGCCATCCTACCTCAGCCGTTTTGCCATCCTCCGAAAGCCGTATCATCACATGGCCATGTATAGTATCAGCTTTTGCAGTGGCACAAAACACCCTGCCATTATTATACACAGGGCTGTTTGCATTTATTTTATTACTCTGTCTGAGTTCTATTCTCCATAAAGCATGGCCATTTTCCGCATCAACCCCGATGACCGATTCGGCTGTCATGGTGACAATGAACCGTGTAGCGTTATGCCGCACCAGGACAGGGGAACAGTAACCGGATGGTTCGCCGTTCCCTTTGCTGGTCCAGATGGTCTCTCCCGTGAAACGGTCAAGGGCCACCACGTTATGCTCTGCACCACCAGGGGTAAGGATGAGCCGGTCCCCGTCAAGCAGAGGAGATTCTGCTATACCCCAGGTTATTTTTTGGCCCTCGAATCTCTCTAACATATTCACGCTCCAGAGAACCTCGCCGGTTTCCGTTTCCATACAGAATGCCACACCCTGTCCGCTTACAAAATATAGCAGTCCACCGATGATTGTAGGCGTTGACCTGGGACCTGTATAATTGGCATACCATTCCAGTCCGTACTGCTTCTGCCATAGCAGATTGCCCTGCATATCAAAGGAGTAGATGACACCAATGGTATCCGGCATACCCAGCACAAATAGCCGGTCCCCGGCGATGCTGACGCTACCGTGCCCGGCACCCAGTCCCTCAAAGGACCACAGCATTTCAGGACCACCATCCGGCCATTCTTTCAACAAACCTGTCTGAGGGTATTTGCCATCGCGGTCAGGACCCCGCCATTGGGAGAACTCTTTCCTGCCTGAACATGAAACCATAATGAAAACAAGAACTGCCAGGAGTGATTTGTTTAAGTGCATCACGCAATCAGGATTTGATTCGGGCATAAATATATAATTAAAGATTTTATTTATGGGTTCATAGTTTTACAATATGATTATCTAAACATCGTACCTTAACTTTAATATATTATTCCCACTTTGCGCAGAGTTATAGCGCTGAAAGACTCAATTGGGCTCAAGAAGGTGATGAAGTCCATTTCGACTGAAAGTATACGTGTGCTCTTTAAAATGTATAAAAACAGAGAAATATAGGGATATGGGTGTTTGTGAACAACGAGATCGGGCACAAACTGTTCTGAATCGCGTTCTCTTGCGCTAGCTGCTTTAATCTGCACAGCTCCCGATTAATGGAAGTAACCAACAATAATTAAACACGTATAAAACTGGGATACTCATCATTCGTGTAAAAAACTCCAGTAAATAATATAATATGAAAGTCAAATTATTTTACGATCAAAACAATAGGAATACCAATATTGTTACAAGCCGTTTGCATAACCTCTTACTGGTTATCCTTATAACTGTAAGCACATTTTCCGGTTTCGCACAGATTGAGGTTAAATGGATGAAAGAATTGCCTGCAGATATTTTATGGCAGGAAGTGACCACCCTTGGCAATCTGATTGTGAGCTCCGATAATCAGCTTGTCGGAATAGACACTGAGACAGGCGAAATTCGCTGGAGCAAGCCAGAGCATGCGGGTCTCGACCGTGAGGCTTTCAATGAGCTGCCCAATAGCCCTTTTTTCAAAGTGGATGCTAGCAATAGCATACATCTCATTGACCAACTCAGCGGTGATGAGGTGTTCAATTCCTACCAAGCCGGTATAAATACGATAGAAGATTATTTTCTGTTGTATAACTCGGATGCCATACTTGTGGCAGGTGAAGATATCGGGGGTGATCCCCTAATGGTATCTGTGAAGATGTCAGAGGGTAGTGTTTCCTGGACCATGAAAGAGAAATTTGGCAGGATAATCGCAGCCAATGAACTTGACAATAACGAGCTTCTTATCATTACCCTTTTCAACAATTATAAGTTGAATGCCAGTACAGGCAAGGTAATCTGGAAAGAGGTTAATTCAGCAGAATCAGCACAAACCGACAAACTTGGAGAATTTGGAGCACTTTTAAAATCAGCGGCTGAGACCTTGACGAAGGATATGGAGATTGACTTACGCTTCTACCGACCAGCAGGCAGTGATATCTTCTACCTGGGTTCTCTGCAGGAATCTCAATCGAGTATGACCTCTTCCGGTGGAGAACCTGTTGTCAACTACACCAATGTTTATAACGCATTCAGCATCCATGATGGCAGCATGGTATGGAATGAGGCGCTTGAAGTCCAAGGGCAACTGGGTCAGGTGGCTTTTCTGGATAATGGGATATTGGTACTCCCAAATGATGGAAACAGAACCAAAATTAACTTATATGACTACAAAACCCACGCGGGCATCTGGGGAAAGAAAGGCAGAGGAATTGCCATAAAAGGAGGTATTTATGATTACCTAGAGGCGGAAGATGGCATTCTGCTGGTGTCGCAGACCGCCAATAACAATTACCTCAATTATCTGGACCCCAGCTCAGGTACGATCACTTTTGAAAAACCTGTCAAAGTAGAAGGCAAGGTTATTGGCATTGTACCCTTATCCAGTGGCATTTTGTACGTCACAACCGAATCAATGAACATATTGGATCAGGCTTCCGGGACCTTAAAATGGAGTAAGAGCATTACGACTACTCCTCAATTAACAGCAGAGTATGATGGTAAAATATATGCCTTTGACAGCAAATCCAGTACACTCAAAGTTGTGGATATGATCAGTGAAACGGTTGATGAATTGTCCACTACAGAACTAAGGTTCGAGGGTAGAGAAGTACCGAGAAAACTCGAAGTTATGGATGACGGTATATTCATCCACTCAGATCAGAATGTCGCTAAATTCAACTTTGACGGTTCACTATTGTTTCAAGCGTATTACCCTGCTCCCCGTGAACCTGGCTGGAAGCGTGCGCTATTGTATGCTGAAGCTGTCAGAGGGGCCTACATTGGTGCTTCTTCGTATTACATGTCAGGAGCCATGGCGGCTGTGGAAGATGAAGTCAGGCAGGAGGATGCCATTGCCGGGGAAATGGTGAGACAGATTGGTGATGCTTACGGTGAACTGGGAGCGCAGGCATCCCATTATGCCAGTAGCGCTTTCAAACAGGCCAACGCCAGGCTTAAGGCTACCTCGTCTACCAGAGAGTTTATGCTGATCATGTCCAAACAAGACAAGGACATTCAATTGCTAAAAGTCAGCAAATCAAACGGTCAGGTTGAGGGTAAAATTGATCTGGGTAAAGACCGTGAACCCATTTATGCTGTTGACGATGTTACAGGCCAAGTTTACTACTGCACCGGGAACAGAGCACTGACGTCCTACATGGTAAAATAAATTCAAAGGGTCTTTCAAGGGTACAAACTACCCGGTATAATCTCTCATCTCTTCAGCACGAAAGAAGGATCCAGTGGATACCGGCCAAACTGTTTTCCATATACAGCCATTCCTCCTTCTCCACGGGTTCGGAGTTGCACCATCAATTCCCCTTTTTCAAGTGCATTCTTTAGCATGACTTTCTTAACGGGTACTTTGATCAAATAGCCATAAGAGCCAGCTTCCCTTAGTTTCCTGTCTTTCAATTGATGGTGCCAGGACAGTACACCCCGGTGATCTGCCGGGTCATCCGGCAGGGTGGCTGAATAGACCTCCCGGCCATCGATGCTAACAGCAATTTCTGATGGATAGAGCTGTTCATCAGTCATCGGATAGGCGTTTGGATTAGCGCTGGGGGCCACACGGGATCCCCTCATAAAATCCTGGTCTTTTTCATATTCCTGCTGGTCTTTGACAAAACACTCCTTGGCCGAGACTTCCACCAGAAAAAAGGCTTCTTTTATGCCCTTTGAGCTCACGTCTTCCGGAATGGGAATGGTATATTGAAAGAAACCTTGTCCTGCTCCATTGACTTTTCTGCCGTCCAGTATATTCCAATGTCTTTTGCTCCACCCGGCCCGGGAAAATCTGTCCGCAGGAATGCTCAGCACGGTAACACCGGGTATTTTTTGGTCAGATATGATTTCAAAATGCATGAAATTTCGATGCAGTATTTGACCATTCCGGTCGGTCACTTTCAGCTTTAATGTAGCTACCCCGGCCATATCCGGTACCTTGACAGTCAGCGGCTCCAGTGGCTTTTGCATCCAGGGCGTATAAGCGATTTTCAGGCTGCCCGATGAATACTTTTCTGTTTCTCCTATGTAGTTGGTGAAAGACAGTTCATAGGAAATGTTCAAATCCGCACCAATTTGCTTTCCCGTCATAACAGACAGATACAGCGGCACCTCTATGTGCTCACCCCCATTTACGGTTTTACAGATATCCACTCCTGTGGAAAGATAAACATCAGCATGCAGATCCCTGAGACTCATTCCTTCCATAATTTCTCCCAACCCGTTCATTTTCTCCGTTCGGTCAAACCGCCAGTAACCATTCCATTCATTGATGACATCATGGTGCTCGGTGTAGAGCCACCCCCCTACCCTGGGATATGTCCTGAAAGTATTGATCATCCGGTGGTAATCCCAGCTCCAGTCCACATCGCCCGTACTGCCTTCATAGCCCCAGACATTTCCGCACTCCGAGTTAATATTGGGCTGTTTCCCCTGCTGAAATCCGTTTTCAAAGTTGAAGGTGCTGCCTTCATAAGTTTGCTCCGTCAGGTTTTTCAGATAATTGTCCCATTCCCAGCCAGGCAGATAGGAATGCCAGGAATTGATGTCGGTTTCAGTATGTCCGCGACCGCAACAAATGGAATTATCTTCAACCAGCCTGGTTTCATCCAGGGACTTTGCCAGATAATACATGGAGGCAACCCAATACTGGGTTTCCGGCAGGTATTCCCGTCTGTCTCTCCCATTTTCATCTGTTCCGGTTTTACTGTATAAACCCCAGGTTTCATTGAAGATCACGTAGGAAAAGATGGAAGGATGGTTATAGTCCCGCTTGATCATCCCACGCAAGGTATATGCTGATTCGGATCGCATTTTTTCATCGGGTTCTCCCCAGCTGTTGGGCAAATCTTCCATCACCAGCAGTCCCAGCTTATCTGCCCAGTACAATTTCCTGGGTACTTCCACCTTGATATGCGTCCGTATCCCGTTTAATCCAATCGACTTGCTTCTGATAATTTCCTCCTTCATAAACTGATCACTCGGGAAGGTGTAGAATCCATCCGGATGATAGGATTGATCAAGTGCCAGCTGCAAATAAACCGGTTCATCATTGAGCGCAATATACGGGTAGTCGGTCCCAGGCAGATTTACCACAGAGATCTTCCTCATACCGAAGTACGATCTTACAACATCCTCTCCCAATACCGCTTCAACTTCATATAAATATGGATCTTCCAGGTTCCACAAACGGGGATCGGGAATGTCAATATCAAACCTGATTCTGTTTTTTCCTGCAGGCATGATCGCCTGATGGTTTATCGGATCTGCGGGACCAGTTATTGTCAATGATAGGGAAATGTCATCATCGCTTGGTTCAGATAAATATGCAGTGACCTTCACCTTGTTATTGTCAATATCAGGGGCAAAATGGAGTGCATCCAGGTAGTCATTACCCCTGGCTTCCAAATAAACGGTTTGCCAGATGCCCCGGGCATTTCCATATCCCTGCTTACCATACAAAGTGAATTCCCGGCGGGCATCATCGGCCCTTATGATTAACTTTTGAGCCTCACCAAATTTGACATGATCTGTTAGTTCAAAGGAAAAAGGCACATAACCTCCCTGATGTTTGCCCAAAAATGTACCATCAAGCCAAATGCTCGTTTCCCAGTCGGAGGCACCAACCGTTAAAAAGATTCTTTTACCTTGCCAGCTTTGATCGATTATTATTTCACGCTGATACCATCCAATATCTGCCTCATCCTGTATACCCGACAGATTGGAGCCCCATGGAAAAGGTACCAGGATGGTTTTGTCAAAAACGGTTTCTCCTTCAGTCCAGCCTTCCTGAATACCCTTATCCTGGGCATCAAACGCAAAGGCCCAGGTACCGTTCAGGTTCTGCCATTGCGCTCTTTGAAAATCAGGACGGGGATGTTCAGGCAATGGGATTTCCTGTGCGTGTATGGATGGATCCGGCAGTAGTAATAAGAGAAAAACCAGGTGGCAAATATTGTGTTTTTTCATCGTTTTGAATTTTTATTCATGTCCTTCAAACCATTTGAAGATTATTCTCCACTGATCATTGATTCGAAATGATATGAGATCCCGTCAAATCGCTCCGGTTCCCTGATCCACCCCAGCGCATACACTCTTTTACTGAAACAAAGATTCCAGGGCTGGCAGCTCATCACCCGCTTTATAATGGCCGCGTATTTCATCCAGTCGTCTTTGCAATCTGAGCCAGTATTGAAATTCCAGGTCATATTTCCCGAGTCCCACTCCCAAACGGAATGTGGTATATTCATTAAGCCAGGCCTTCCGGAACATCTCCTTCAATTCAATCACAGCATCCAGCATATCAGATGTCCGGGTATGATACTTAAACGATACCTCCATATGCATCCAACGCCGCATTTCGTCTTTATCCTCCGCTTCATCCAGCTGCTTCCAGAAATCAGTAATCTCTGCCGCATACATATATTTCAGGGCTATATAATCCAATGTCTTTGCACCGGTCAGCATGGCAAAAAGGGTGATGGTATCCATACCGTATGCCAGTGCCTCTCTGAGGTGGACCTGGGCTATTTCGGCCGCAAGGCGGCCATTCCTAAGCAACGCCTTGTTATCTTCAATATTTTTAAGGGACGATTCCGTAAAGGGATTGGCGAATAAGGCAGGGTCTGTATTGCCAACGGCTTTCCGGACCAATGACGCTGATTCTGTGAGTGAATGCAGGGCCTGTCCGACATGTTCCGCGAGGTCATCAGGATACAGGATCCGGGCATATTTGTCGAAGAAATTTTCTCGGTCCATGGAGATGCCCTGCCATGAGGCTGCGGACCCGTAGGCAAGATCAGGCCGGCTCATCCGCATGATGGTTTGCGTATCATCGGTCCACCCCGAATTAATGAAACCGACTGCATTGTATTTCCTGCCAACCCTGATCAGCAGATCGGTGTTTTCAAAGGATATTTCAAATGCGGGATAAACCCAGTTCCAGTTGATCAGGGCGGACTGGACGACCATCGGGATTGCTGCTTCTGCAAACGGTCCCAGAAGGCGGTCGTAATCCCTTTCCTCCCTCGGGAAATAATGCCAGGGTACGACAATGGCTTCTTTTGAAACGGCTGGTATGATTGAGGGGTATTTCTGCAGCATATCCGCCCAGACAAGGGGAACCTTACCCTGTTGTTCGACCAGGTCGGTTGTCTGATGGAGCATCTTCAGGTATAAGGTTTCTGCAGGGAGGTTCATTTTTCTGGCTTCCTTCTCGATCAGCCAGGTTTCGTCGAACCCGATATGAAAAAAGGAACTGGGAAACAGATCTGCCATCTGGGTGATCCAATCTTCCAGCAGGGGTTTGACACGCGGATCATTGGGACTGAATTCCCCTCCGTGGGGTATAACTGCCATATCAGCATAATGTTCCAGGCGGAAAAGGTCATGCAGGTGGCCGTATAGCTCCATGTTGGGGATAACGTCAATATGCCTTTTTTTGGCGTAACCAATGATCTCACGTACCTGCTCTCTGGTAAAGCGTGCATTTGCCATCAGGAGGGGATACCCTTCGAGTTCAATGCTGGCCTCGGAATAGAACAGGTACTGGTTGGCCTTCCATCTGGCCAGGAAATCTATCTGCCGTTTGATCTCTTCTACACGGGGGAGCTGGGTATGGCTCATGTCCATCATAAACCCCCTGTATGCCATCGAAGGCCAGTCCAACACCTCACATTCCGGCAATACAGCATGCTCCCCGCTTCCCTGTATCATCTGACGGATTGT
>LJUP01000206.1 GCA_001303955.1 Bacteroides sp. SM23_62
ATGAGAAATATCATGGTCAAGATCAGCAAGGAAAGGATTATGAAGAATCCCAGTAAAAGTTTTTGCTGTTCAATCTGGTCACTTTGGATCTTTATCCTGGCCTCCTGTTCTTCAATCATCGCCTGCTGTGCCTCTCGGGTTCTTGTCCCCTCATCCAGGATCTTCATCTGCTCCGAGATTTCCTTTTCTTTCTCCGATATCCTCTGGTTCATTTCAATAATCTCCTGCTCTTTCTGCTGGATCCTTTTCTCCTGCGATCCGAGCAGCCGGATCTTGTCCTCCAGGTCCATTTGTTTAAGATTCACATCCTCTGAAAGATTGCTCAGCTGCTCTGTATGCTGGTCTATGGCATTGTTGAGGTTGTTTATTTCTGCCGTTCTCTGCTCAAGGCTCAGGCTGATCTCTGCAAGTTCCTCCAGCCGGTTGGATAATTCATGCTGCAGGGAATCCAGGTTAGATACAAGTTCTTCCCTGAGCCTTTCAGATTCCCTTACAACAAGGCGGAGATCATCTTCCCTGCCCCCGAAATACAGGATCTCATATGAAAGACTGAGCCCTGCATTTTCAATATTGGCCTTATTGACCTCAAAAGGTTTCCCGGCCATGCCCTTGCTCAGCAGGTTCAGCATGGTATAATCATAATTCGTTGCGCTATCGGTAATGATCAATACCGGTTCATCCTTAAATCGCTTGAAGACCCGTTTAAGGGCAGCCTGCTTATCATCACCCAGGAACAGGACCTGGACCGGGTGAACATCCCGGATCCGCCTGAAATGCTCCACAGAGACAGGTTTATTTTTCAGGGTTTGCAGATCGGCTTTCATTCCCAGCATGGAGTAAACCTTATCTGCACCCAGGATACCTATTCTGAAGGTATCCAGCTCTGTCTCCTCAGGCCAGGTGACATAAGAGGTCAACAATAAAATAAATTCTGATTTCAGCCAGGCTTCGGGTACTTTTTGTGAAAAAGAGGTAAATGTCAGGAACAGTGCTGGAAGAAACAGACAGAACAATTTTTTATGGCAGTGATTCATGTAGCAGTTTTCCTGGGATCCGGAGCTTTGAACAAATTTAGGAAAATGAGCAGACATATCAATAAACCGTGAAAGATAGACTGTATGTTACCTCAACGGATTTTTGTCCGATATGATCCCGTTGAAAGAATGAGCTGAGGACAGGAATGCAGCATGGAACTGGCATCTTAGAATACCTGATGAATTATGATAAAACAAAAAAGGAAAGGCGCAAACCTTTTGATATCAGGTTGATGCGCCTTCAGGTTGATTGATATTCTTATTCAGTCTAGTACGTAATGGAAGGATCTGTTGAACCGGCTTGTGCAATAAAATCCCTAACCATATCCAGGGAGGGAACCCTTCTGGTCAGTCCCTTTTCCGCATGAACTTCTTCTAATTTCTGTTGCAGGTTTTCAGCATTCCTTGTCCTTAATTCCTTAATGGTATCAACACCAGCAGCCTGAAGAAGTTCAGCAAACTCTGCTCCGACACCTTTGACACGCATTAAGTCTGCCATATTCACAAAATCGAGAATCTGAGATTCTGATATTCCTGTTTCCCTGGCAATATTTGCCCTTCCGGATCTGGTTGCACCATTTTCCAACAATGATTCAACAGTAACAATGCCGGCTTTCTCCAGCTTATCGCCTAGAACAGGTCCAATACCTTCAATGTCTTTAACATTAGCCATTTTTCTACTTTTTAAGGTTTAATAAATTATTGAATAGATTTCCACCCGGATCACCCTGTATGTCATCGCCACCAAAAAGTGTATTTAGCGGTGAGGGATCATCATCCGGAGTTTCATTATTTTTCTTTGTAATCAAATCCATCAGGATAGGTACTACAACTTCAGCAATGACTGAAGCGGTTGTACTTTTCAGTCCGATTTTTTGTATTAACCCGCTTACAATACCCTGGGTTATGCTGGATTGCAACAAATCGGCACCAGCATTATTGGGTTTGTTTGAGAAAAGATTCATGACGGTGCTTAAACCACCTCCTAGCATGGAGTTTTTGACTTCCGTTTTTGTAGCATCTCCAATTACGGAAAGAATTCCTGGAAGCTGTTCAGAAGGAATATCTGTTTTGTCAAGGATCTGGCTCCCGATCTGGTCTTTGAGACCTTCGAGTAAATTTTCAATCACGTGCTGGTTGTTTGGTAATGGTCTCGCGAATTTAAATTAATTAAACCAGATAATCGGGCATTTCACTTGTTAAATATAAGTTAACAAGGATATTATTTCTGAATAGCAGAGTTTTACTTAAATTAGCTTAAAAAAATGAAACGCCTAAGCCTTTTATTCTCTATCATTTTAATTGCCTGGATCGCTATCGCTTCCTACTGGTATGTGTGCAAAATCCGGAACCATTGCGGAGACGCAGCCCAGGGACCGGCAACTGAGATGGTTGATACGCTTGCTGCAGAGGACATCAGTGCAGTATCCCCTGAGATTGCGGAGGCAGATTCAGTTGCCATCGCGCTGGAATACCTGGACGGTATCGGGATAAAAAAGTACTATTTTGAATTTGCCTCAAGCGAATTAAATGCAGCCAATGACGATGATATGTACTTCACTTCACTTGGCTATTTTCTCACGAATAAACCTGGTTCATCTGTGAGGGTTGTCGGTCATGCCTGCAGCAGGGGTTCTGCAGAGGCCAATGAAAGATTCTCAAAGCTCAGGGCAGAAAGGGTTAAACAGTACCTGGTTGAAAAGGGTATTGAGGGAGAAAAGATAATCCTGGAATGGAAAGGAGACAGGGAACCGGCTGCTTCAAACGATACTGAAGATGGACGAGAACTGAACCGCAGAGTTGAAATAACTATTAATCAATAAAAACCTAATAAAATGGCTGAACGATTTTCTTCCGACCTCCTATTCATTGTAATAGCGCTATTAATTGCAGCAATCCTTGGTTTTCTGATCGGATATTTTCGTAAAAGAAGAGTTGTTGCAGAGGACCGTTCTGCAGAACCCGTGGGAGCAGATGTATCTGAGAACATATTAACAGCTTCTGCCGATACGCATGAAATCATTGAGAAACCCAATTTCGAAAACGCAGTGGCAGAAGAAATAATGGAAACGGAAATTGGACTGAATGATTTAAAAATAATCGAAGGGATAGGACCTAAAATTGAGGGTATACTCAGAAGGAGCAGCATTGATACCTGGAAGAAACTGGCAGATGGTGAAGCAGAGGCAATCAGTGAAATGTTGGTTGCTGCTGGAGGAGACAGGTACAAAATGCATGATCCTACAACCTGGTCAAAACAGGCACAACTTGCCCATGAGGGTAAATGGAAGGAACTGAAGGACCTGCAGGACGAATTGCAGGGTGGCCGGCCGGGCTGATGGTTAAACTGATCTATCTGTATGCCATATCTCGATAAGCAAATAGTTGCTTTTTACAATCTTGAAAACCTATTTGATACCGTAGACGACACGCGCAAAGAAGACAATGATTACCTGCCATCATTGGTGTATCGGAAATTGAAAACAAGACCGTCCTGACAGACCTGGTATATCAATCCGCCTTTAACCGTGAATATGATTTAATTCATTATGACGGCCCGGATAAAAGAGGCATAGATGTTGATCAGATCTTGATCAGCCAGGGAATGATGACCGGAAAGGGAATAAAGATCAAGTCTTCCCGCTTAACAGTACATTTTGATAAAAGATTGTTGTATTTCGATAAGAAAAAATCTCTGTACAGGCCCAACAGGTCTTATGCAGGGAAGAAATACCATGGTGGGTTTTCTGACCACCTGCCTGTTTATGTAACAATGGACCTTGCATAATAACTTGAAATGATGAAAATAAAAGATTACCATACATTCGATCCTGAATGGGATAAGGGCAGGATAAAGGCAGAAACAAAAACCATTCTGCAAGAGATAGGCGCATTGCAGTACAAGATGTATGCCCAGCAGAAGTTTAGCTTATTGATCATTTTTCAGGGACTTGATGCATCCGGTAAAGACGGGCTGACAAGGGACCTGCTGAGGTATTGCAACCCGATAGGCATCAGGATCAAAAGCTTTAAGAAACCAACCCCGGATGAATTTGCACACGATTTCCTGTGGCGGGTCCACAAAAATGTGCCGGCCAAGGGAGACGTCCAGATCTTTATCCGGTCCCATTACGAAGACATCCTTGTCCCCTCGGTGGAAGGTTATTTCAGCGAAGAGCTGATCGCAGCGCGTTACGGCCTGATCAATGACTTTGAGAAACTGCTGGAACATAATGATACCAGGGTTCTTAAATTTTTCCTCAATGTATCCCTTGAGGCACAGGAAGAAAGATTATTGGAACGGGTCCAGTTGAAGGAAAAACACTGGAAGCACAAAGACGGGGATTGGGAAACCCGGAAGAAATTCGGGGATTACCTGTCCGTTTATGAAAGGATATTCCAGGAGTGTAATGCCGTACCCTGGCACATTGTCCCCGCCGACAAAAACTGGCAGAAACTCTATTATGTTGCCACGGAGGTATTGAAAAACCTGAAGGACATCGGGCTGGAGTGGCCGGAGCTTCAGTCCGAATTGTTCACCAAAGAGTGATGCACCTCAGCATCCAGACTACTTGATGATCTCCATGACCAGGGCGACCGAATTCCTGTGGGTGTTGCCGGTTGAGAATTTCACGGTATTCCCGTCTTCAAAATCAATGTCCCTCACCAGCTCATCCTCCAGCGCTGAATAAACCTTCTGGTCGTAGGTATTCCCCGGGGCATTGGTGATGGCATCATTCAACAGGTTATAGTCTAGCTTTTGCCTGGAAACAACGATGGCAATGTAATCCCTTTCTCCCTGTTCATCCGGGTACAGGGAATAGTCCTTCGGAAATACCCGCGTCCCGGTGATCCCGCAATAGGGAGAATGCTTTTTCGTATAGGGGAACAAGACATAGCTTGTTCCATCGGTTTCCTGTCCGAAAATATAGGTAAAACACTCCAGGGAATTGGTGATCTCCACTTTGAAATCCGTATCAATATTTACCTTTGAAGTGGTGGTGAAAGTTATTCCGGTATTATGGACGAGCGGTATGTAGCGGCCTGTGGCATTCACCAGCAATCCAATCTCCGCCTCCAGTACATCGGTGGTAACCCTGTCCGCATCCCCCATGGGATAGAGCCCGTAAGCCTCCCTGGTAAAGTAGTCAAAATCATTATAGCGGATCCAGCACAATCCATCTTCTCCCCATTCCTCACCCCAGCTGTTCATTACCTGGAATGCCCCTCCCTCATAATAATCATCGTACCCGAGCACACACATGGCATGTCCTCCCAGGCTGGTCCCGGAATAATCAGACCTGTCCGGGATATACAATCTCCTGCCCATCATATCCTGCATGAAACTTCCCCCGATCATCATCCCGATGACCACCGGGGCACCCTGAGCAAGATTCTGCTTGATGGCCAGCAAGTCTGTCCGGTAATCATCACCCCCCTTTGTCAGCCGGTTAAAGCCTTTGGTTTTATAGGATGCAGCAGCGCTCATTTCCATCCTGCTCGGTTTCTTGGAGCAGGAATTTTCATTGTAGGCGAACCTTGAAAACGGCAAGGCCCCGCCCTTGTGCATCACCTCCATGGCCCTCTGCAGGTAGGTCCCCTGGCAGCCTGGCAGGGCGATCTGGTTGTAAACATAGGAGGGACTGAAAGTAACATCTGCCGGTTCTTGTCCCGTGGAACGCGCATGCAGGATGGTACGGGCAGCGTAAGCTGAGGACCACCCAACGCATGAGCCCTGTTTTCCCTGGTTCAACCGGGGCGGGCAATACTTCTCCATGGATACGCTTTCCGGCAAGGGATTCTTTATGTTATCGGCCAGGGGTTCAAATACTTCTGCCTCATCGTATATCTTCTCATCCATTTCCAGTCCCGTGCCAAACATGAGACTTGTTACTGCCTCGCTTACCGGGCTGTTGGTTCTGCTGATGATAATGAATCCCACGACACCCATCACGATGAGCAATATGGCCAGCTTGGGTCTTTTCCTGAAAAGTGTCACCAACAGGGGAAGCAGCGCATTGGCAAGACCGCCACCACGCCCCCGGTTCACCATCTGGCCCTCCCGCCGCGGGATGTATTTCTGGGATGAAGGGGCATTCTTGTCCTTGCGGATTCGTACCGGCATTTTTAATGGTAAATCATTTTATGTGTTATTACCTTCTCCTCCTGGTTGTGGAACTTACGCCAAGTGCTCCGAGCAATCCACGGGCGAGTTCACGCGCCATGGTCCGGCCGACCTGCCGTACCATAGTATTTTTACTCAATTGTTCAATCAGGCTGTCCTCTTCCTTTTTCGACCTGGCCTTTCTTGTCTCCTCCTTCAGTTTTTCCTGGTGTCCTTCTTTTTGTGAAGCTTCGATCTTCTCCTTCAGGATCTCATAGGCTGTTTCGTTGTCGATCGTTTCCTCGTAATCGGATACCAGCTCTGATGATCTCACCAGCGAGTGGATTTCCTGCTCGGTCAGCACATCCATCCGGGTCATGGGCGCCCTCATGTAAGTGGCTGCAAGCGGGGTGGGTATCCCTTTCTCATTGAGTGCGGTGATCAGTGCCTCGCCGATTCCGAGGGAAGTAATGATCTCATCGGTCTTGTAGAATTCGGAAATGGGGTAATTTTCGGATGTCCGTTTGATGTTTTTCCGGTCTTTCGCGGTGAACGCACGCAAAGCATGCTGTACTTTCAGTCCCAGTTGACCTAGTACATCATCAGGTACATCCGAGGGGTCCTGTGTACAGAAATAGACACCCACTCCCTTGGACCGGATTAGTTTAACAATGCTTTCAATTTGTTCAACCAGAGTCTTGGAGGCTTCGCTGAATACAAGATGGGCCTCATCAATGAAAATGGCGAGTTTTGGTCTTGAACTGTCCCCCAGTTCAGGGAAGGATGCATAGATCTCGGCCAGCAGACTCAGCATGAAGGTAGAAAACAGCTTGGGCCGGTTCTGGATATCTACCAGGCGGATGATTGAAATATACCCGTTGCCCTCTTTATCCTGCCTCAACAGGTCATTTACATCAAATGAAGGCTCCCCGAAAAATAAATCGGCTCCCTGCTGTTCCAGCTCAATGATATTGCGAATAATGGTGTTCACGGTGGTGGAAGAGATGGCACCATACTCCGTAGTGATACTTTCCTTCCCTTCATTGATCGAGTATTGGAGGATCTTCTTAAAATCCTGCAGATCAACGAGTGGCAATTTATGGTCATCACAATATTTGAACAATATTGATACCACTCCCGATTGTACTTCATTGAGCTCCATCAATTTGGACATCAGCACAGGACCAAATTCCGTTACGGTGGCCCTCAGTTTTACACCATCACCTTTGGAAATGGTCATCAGTTCGACCGGCATGGATTTTGGTTCATAGGGGAATCCTATCCTGGCATGTCGTTCGGTAATGAATTCCTTCTCTTCACCGGGTTGTGCAAGACCACTCAGGTCACCTTTCAGGTCCATCAGGATTACCGGAACTCCCTTTTCAGATAGTTGCTCCGCTATGATTTGCAGGGTTTTCGTTTTCCCTGTACCCGTTGCACCAGCAATCAATCCATGACGGTTGATTGTTTTCAAGGGCACTTTTACATATGTGTCAGGGATGCATTCACCGTCCAGCATGGCACCTCCTAAAACAATAAAATCACCCTTACAGTTGTAGCCATCAATGATGTTATTTCTGAATGATTGTTTTCTATCCATCATATATACAGTTATGTGTCGTCAAAATTTGGTGTGGTTTGAAATAAAAATACTCATTATCATCTAGCCTGACAAGCAAGATAAAATACTATACCTGATTTTCAGCATCCTGACTTGCTGCCAATGCATTCGGGATTGGCCAGCTTCTGGCTCAGAAAGTACCTGTCAAATTAGATGTATAGCCTGCAAATGACTGATCAGATGAAGGTTGGACTGGAGAGGTATACCGCTGAACCGCATAGACTTTCAGCTATCTCTCCTGATTTTTATCAATGCGTTGTATTTGGGGAATTTCCTTATAAAAAGGAAAGGACCAGTTCATTGTGAGATTAATGTTTGAAATGAAACCACTACCATAAGAATTAAACATTGAATGAACTGGTCCTATGGAGCACAAATATATAAATAATTTACTGCCTTTTGAAAGTATGATAATTTTTTTTTATCTTCATTTTTTAATCTACTATTAACCTGCAAGATACATGTCAAGAATTGGAGAACGAATTGCCCTCCTGATCAAGGAATTAGGGCTGAATAAAAATTCTTTTTCAAAGGAAATCGGACTGAAAAACAATTCTACCATCACCAATATTATCAACAATCCTGACCGCAATCCGAGTTATGATGTTATTTTTCGTATAGTTACTAGATGGGACCAGTTAAATATACGCTGGCTGATAGCAGGGCAGGGAGAAATGTTTTCCATCGCCGAGGATTCCTTTCCGAATATCAATGACAGGCTATCACATGTCAGCAGGAAATATGCCATTACACTGGTTGAAACAGCCGAACGGTTGAATGTTGAAGAAGAAGAACTGAGGAAATTTTTTTATGAGAATGAAGCCCCATCGGCAGAGCTCTTAAATAAATATATTGCATCCTTTCCCGAACTGAATCCGGATTGGGTAAGGTATAATCATCTGCCCATGATGACAAAGAACACGGTTGGTGATTATATCTCCCCCGACACCCTGAATAAGATGATCAAGACATTTGGTGAACGCCTTCCCGGTGAATTTGAGGCCCTTTTCAATTGCAACAATGCCAGGCCGGCCCATATTGTCCGGATTGAATCATTCCTTGAATGTGATATCGCACTGGAAGTTTTTGGAGATGAAATGCTGCCGGATTTCATGCCAGGTGAGATCATTCTCTGTGACCTGGTTAACAAAAACGCTTACATTTACGGCCTTCCATATATAGTCGTTACCGATCAACTAAATGTTCTCAGGTATATCAAAGACTCCGGGAAGCCGGATACCCTGCTTCTTGTTCCCTGCGACAGAAAAACGAATGACTTCGAGATTAATCAGACGGATATTAAACAGCTTTTCCTGACCAAGGGAAAGATCAGGAGATTTCTCAGCTAACCACTGTCTGCCATATTGGGTTGGCTATAATTTGAAAGCTACCCCAATATTTAGCCAGGCAATCCCGTATCCAAGCTCCGCCATAACCGCAAATGAATCCGAAAAATAATACCGGCCTCCGACATACAATGACCAGATAAAGGTACTGCTGTTTGCCGAAAGATCACCAAACAGCGCTGGCCAGGTTCCTGTCGCCTTGGAGTTGACGATATTGTAACCCAGCATCAAACCGGCATAGGTATCCAGTTTTTCAGCGAAAATATAATGATAGTTTCCTCTTGCCCCAATAATGATGTTTGAATATTTCCATCCATAGGTTGTGCCTCCATAGGAATCTTCCCATTTATAGGAGGATATACCGAAATAACCACCAACCCCGAGGATCCCGGGACCCAATTCAGTTACACCAACTTCAAGTGAAGCAGACAAAGGGGGCAGGCCTGTTTTGTATCCAACTCCTGAATAAAGGGTTGAACCTATTCCCAATCCTACATTGATTACTTTATCACCTTTAACAAATGGCTGAGAATTTCCGGCAAAAGGAATTGATGCAATTAAAAAAAGTAGTAAGAAATGTTTGGTTTTCATGATAATGGTTTTTAACGGTTTTGAAGAACTTACATTTGAATGATGGTATAAAAATATTTAAATTCATTGATTTGCAAACTTTTTCCACGGTAAAATATTATCGGAAAATTACAGTTCATAAAATGATCAGATCATATATGCCATGTCCTACCGCGCTGGAATTACTGCATGGGTAAAAATATAAATCACCAGATTTGTATGGTCGGTTACTTCCCGGATCGTTACAAATCTGGTTTGTTTTACAGAGATTTATGATTAAAATTTGAAGGCTACCCCTATGTTCAGTCAGGCAATCCCGTACCCAAGTTCAAGCATGGCTGCAAATGATTCGGAAAAATATTACCTGCCCCGACATAAAAGGACCATATGAAGGTACTGCTGTTGGCCGAAAGATCATCATAAAATGCAGGCCAGTCAACTGTTGCCTTGGAACTAATGATATCGTACCCCAACATCAAACCGGCATAGGTATCCAGTTTCTCAGAAAAATTATAATGATAGTTACCTCTTGCTCCAATAATGGTGCTTGAATATCTCCATCCATAGGTGCTGCCGCTCCAGGTATCAATCCATTTATTAAAGGATAAACCAAAATAACTTCCAATACCGAGGACTCCGGGACCTAATTCAGTTAGGCCATATTCAAAGGAGGCAGACAGAGGTGGCAGGCCAGTGTCGTAACCCACTCCGGAATAAAGTGTTGAATCAATGCCCAATCCGAGATTAATCGCCTTATCACCTTTGACAAAAGGCTGTGCGGTTCCCGTAATATGAATCGATAAAATGACCAATAGTATCAAGAAATGTTTTGTTCTCATAGGTCTCGTTTTTTAACGTAAAATTGTTCATTCAAAATCGGTTTTACCTCCCAGAAAAAGGGGATTTTATGCTAAACTCAATATACAAGCATGAAGAAAGAGAAATGGCACGCAACCTTATCACGGAGGATGACATCTTATACATAGCTTAGGAAAGTCTGTAGGAAAATGAAAAAATCAGTAATGCTATGCCTGGCAGCTGTGCTGGCTGTCACATGTGAAATAAACACGCCGGTCCCGGAGTCAAGAGACCTGCATCTGAATAAAAAATCCCTTGAATTGCTGGCATCAGATAATGTATTCGGATTGGAGCTTTTTCAGGAAGTCATGCAGGATGCGGAGGCTGATGAAAACATCATGATCTCCCCACTGAGCGTGGCACTTGCACTTGGCATGACCTATAACGGATCGGCATCCACAACCCGGAAGGCCATGGAGGCAACCCTTAAATTGCAGGGGCTGACGGAGGAAGAGATCAATGATGGCTACAAAAGCATTATCGACCAGCTCCTGGATCTTGATCCCAGAGTACTTATGGAGATCGCCAATGCCATCTGGTACAAGGAAGGTTTTGAAGTGCAGGATGAATTTATCAATACCAACAAGGAACACTTCTACGCCGAGATCCGTTCTCTGGATTTCAGCCGCCCTGATGCCGTCGATATTATCAACCAGTGGGTTTCCGAACATACCCATGAACTGATTGAAGAGATCATTGATGCCATCCCACCAGAAACGGTTATGTACCTGATCAATGCGATTTATTTCAAAGGTACATGGACCTATGAATTTGATCCGGAAGAGACCAAATTGGAGTCTTTTTACCCAGAAACAGGGGCATCCTTTAAAAGCCCGGCCATGCACCAGGAAACTAAACTGAATTATTATCAGAATAACCTGTTCAAGCTTGTGGAACTTCCCTATGGAGACCGGAAATTCAGCATGCTTGTCTTTTTGCCTTCGGGTGATAATACCTGCTCCGATATCCTGGCGGAAATGGATAATGAGCACTGGAACAACTGGACGAATGACTTCAATGAAACCAATGTGCATTTACAGCTGCCTAAATTCAAATTTGGAACCCTCAAGCTCCTCAACGACCCACTGAGTCGCATGGGAATGGAAATTGCTTTTTCAGACGCTGCAGATTTCACACGGATCAATCCGGCCGGAAACCTTTTTATTTCCAGGGTGCTTCATAAAACCTTCATTGATGTGAACGAGGAGGGATCAGAAGCGGCTGCGGTTACAGCTGTGGAGATCAGTTTGACTTCTGCAGGAGGCAGCGGACTGACTCATTTTATAGCTGAAAAACCCTTCCTATTTTTGATCCGCGAAAACTCAACAGGAAGCATCCTTTTCATGGGGAGACTGAGCCAGCCCGTATATTAGGACACCATATCATGATGGCATTCTAACCATTATTATTTAATTTTATTATGATTTCCCGTTCATTACACTGTTGGCAAGCAGAGCATAAGACAGTTTTATTCCATTTTTCATTAATCGTAGGCGATTGATTAAGTTTTGGTTATACAGCTAATAAATAATTGTATTTATCATCCAAAATTGTTGGTATAAATTGACCAGGTATAGTTATCCTTAGTTTTACCGCCCATATATTTAAACAAATACACGATTTAACCAAAATTCAATAGATTTGTGTTATGCTTACATCAAGTAACATAGAGCACATACTAAGAAATCTTAAACCTTTACTCTCTGAAAAATATGAAGTTGAGCGTATAGGGTACTTTGGTTCGTATGCCCGTGATGAACAGAGCAAAGAATCCGATATTGATATTTTGGTAGAATTCAGGCGTCCTCTTGGTTGGGCATTCTTTGATCTTCAGGATTTACTTGAGAAAGAACTGCAGCAGAAAGTTGATTTAGTATCAATAAAGGCACTTCGAGAACAATTGCGTGATGAGATTTTAAGTCAAACTCGCTATGTATGACTCTCAAGAAAAGGAATTATAGAATATACCTGGAGGATATCCATCTATCGATGACTAGAATTGTTGAGTATGTTGGAGACATTAGTTTTGATGGTTTCAAACAGAATCATCTGATCATTGATGCAGTTGTTCGAAATTTTGAGATAATCGGAGAAGCATCTAAAAATATTCCGGAACAGATTAAGGAAAAGTATCCCGAAATTCCCTGGAAGAAAATGTACAGTTTGCGGAATCTCATGTCCCATGAATATTTTGGTGTTGATTATGAAATGATTTGGGAAATAATCACCTCAGACCTTCCACAGAATATTAAGGATATGAGTAAGATCCTTAAAGCCGAATAGGATACGGGCGGTAATAAATAGGGCTTCATACGGTGCGAAGCGCCCATTCATGAAGCCCCAGTTGAACTAGATTCCGGGGTGTTGTTTGTTTCTATGGGGATTGCATAATTTTTATTCAGATTGTATTTCGAACGGTTGCTTCAAAGGCCTTGTGTAGTAATGGAATATGATCATTTAATTTGCTTGAACGCCGTGTCATGTTTCTGCTAATTGACAACAAGGGTCGGCTCATACCATTTTTTCTTATCGTAAGAATTTAAGATGAATAAGGAAATGCAAATTACGTAATTTATGTAGATTTGAAAAGAAGCCAGCCCGCGGTAGCGGGATTTGGTTCAACATTGTGTATACGCAATTGGTTTGTCACGCATCATGCAATTCGGAATCCATATTGATTGAGACCCATAAATCGTTTACCTTTAAGGAAGTAACCAAAAATAACTGAGGATCAGGCAAGATGCACGCCATGGTACCCGGACGCCTGTGGGCGCCGGTAAATAGGCACCAATACCAAAAAGCGTATACACTGGACCGTTGTTGCAGCAAGGCTAAACGACCGCTCAGCCCGTCATGGCACATAACCAATTGCAAGACAATGTAAGAAAATCAGAATTACACATTATGACAATGGGAAATAAAAAGGAGTTGTCACCAGAACAACGTGAAGAACTAATCAGAGCATTAAAAGCCCGTTTTGAGAAAAACATGAACCGCCATAAAGGTCTTGAATGGGCTAAACTACAAGCAAAGCTGGAAGCTAATACTGAAAAACTGTGGTCGCTCAATGAAATGGAAAGAACTGGCGGTGAACCGGATGTTGTTGGTC
>LJUP01000207.1 GCA_001303955.1 Bacteroides sp. SM23_62
GAACTTTTCTCCTGGGCCAACAAGATGGCACCAAGCTGGAAGTGGCTTTATTATGAAGCCCTGACCTACTGGCAGCATAACCAGCCTGAAGTGGCCAGGAATTTGTTTCTCTCGTGTGAAAATGATCCTGATTTCGCCCCTTTCTACCTGGCCAAGGCAAGATTATTCCGGGAGGATCCTTCCATTGTTCAGGCCTCTGTTGAGAAAGCAAATGCTCTCGACCCGGCCTCCTGGCGCATAGGCATGGAGATGGTAAATCTGTATCTGGAAAAAAACCAACCTGAAAATGCACTCCAGGTAGCGGAAAAAACCTATCAATCCCATTCCGGCAAATGTATGGTGGTACTTCAATATGCCAATGTGTTAAAACTGAATGGAAAGTATGCGGAGACCCTAAAAACGCTGAGTCAGCTTGAGATGCTGCCTGCCGAGAGTGATAAGTGGTCGGGAGATATTAATGCCCATGCGCTTTTCCGAGCGACAAATGTGCTGAGTGCAATCGACCGTATGAAAGCAGGGAAATGGGGGAAAGCCCTTGCCTGCCTTAAGGATGCTGAAACATGGCCTGAAAACCTGGGATGGGGCGAGCCCTATTTCCCGGATAACCGGCTGACACAATTTTTTTCGGCATACTGCTATGAACAGCTGAATGACAAAGCCCAGGTTGAAAGATCCTTCTACTATATTATTCAATATAAGAATCCTGATGGCAGGTCAGGCCCCCTGGGAAACAAGCTCTCAAGTCTGGTTAAAGAAGGTAACAGGAATTACATATCCATCACTGAATCTTTAATAGACAGTCAGTTTAAAACCAGGGATATAGAGTTATTAAAAGCATTTCAGGATATTCTTTGACAATCTTTTCTGCCCAGCCAGTTCAAAGTATTGTTTCCTTGTAAAAGAGGAAACTCCCCTGGATATTGTTCCGTCCTTGATAATTCCGGCAGCAGTATAAACATCGCCAGCAAATACAGTTAATTACATGGTTATACAAGATTATTTGTCTGACTCTACTATATCAAAACCCAGCAGCACGGCTATGTCTTTTATTTGCTGTCTCAAATCACCTAGTGTTGCATTGGTATGAATTCCAAATAAATAAGGCAAATGTTGATCCCGTATTTTTTTTGCATCAACCCTGGCAATTATTTTTGCCGTACACATTGCATTGTACAGATCTTCTCCGCCGGTATATATATCGTAACCATTGACTATTTCGCCACTGTGCAATCTTATTTTCTTGTTAAGGGAATGAATCTCCCAGAAAGTAACAGGCTCACCTACAGGCCATTCTACTGTCATCCCGGTAGAAGAACCAGGTTCTTCAGGTATATCCCTTACGGGGCTTTCCGCATGAGTCCTAATAATATAGGGAAGCCTGCGTTCATCTCCGTACGGATTAATGGGTATACCGCAATGCAGCACAATTTCCACATCGTTATAAATATCATATATGACATCACCAAGCATACTTGTCCTGCCAGTCAGCTGATATGCCAGAACCTGGCTGATTAATATATCCGGATAATTCTGACAAACGGCTTGTATTCCCCTGGTTTTAAATCCAAGCTCCAGACCCAATCCGGGATTATACCGGTCTTTTAGCTCACCACTTCCGGTAACCGACCTGATATGGGTTGATACAGCATTGCAGTCATGTTTTTCTCTTAATGCCTCTAAAGCGAGATATCCCCTGGCTGTTTTTGTTATCTCCGATCTTGATGCTTCCACCCTTTGTGCCCCAGCTATCCATTGATCTGCCATTTCTTCTGCATCCCTGTTATTGATTTTTTGATATGTCTGGTAAAATTCCTCGGCTTCAACGGGAATAATCTCTGCGCCAAAGACCTCCTTGAAATTCTGAAGATACCGTTCATTATGGTCGGGGGGAAAAGCCTGATTGATGTCCCCCCTGTAATTCACCTGCGCAATGATTTCATCTTTAGCACTTTTTACCATCAATACCCTGGTTTGCTTTAGATCTTTAATGACCTGGATCAGTTTTATCTTGTATACCAGATCAGTGAACATTTTTTCGCTCACGGAAGGAGCACAAAGGTTCCTTCTGTCAAGCTGAGCTGTTAAGATCTTCACATCTTTATAATCGGAGCCTCCCCTGAGTATCGCCTCTGCGGGCATTTTCCCGGTGGTGAATAAGTCCCAGGGCTGATTCATAAACTCCCAGAGATTATATACAGCTATGGTGGGCAGTCCGGTGAAAGCCAACCGGTAGTCTCCATCTATCCCTCCGATGATCAGCACTCCGTCGTAGCTGTCTTTATTCATTTGAATTTCATCATATGCATCGCTTCGTGTACCTTCCCATACAATGAAATCTACTCCGGGGCATGCCTGCTGAAGTGCAGATACGACCTGGTCATTCGTGGTGAAAGTCATTGGAGCACCTCCGGATCCAGTACAACCACAGCCATATGAAGTAAATACAGTAAATATTTTTGTATGCTCGCTCTGGGCGAATAAAAACAAAGAAGAAAACAAAATTAATGTTAGGCTGAAAGAAATCTTTTTCATGGTTAGTGCTTTTTTGGGAGGTTAATATTTTTGTGACACAGTTTCTTTAATCTTCAAAAATGATGACCCAGTGGGTCATCTTATCATCTGCAGCAAAGGTTACTTTGTAGACATTATCATTTAATTTTTCAGGAACGGCCTCTGCCTTCGATTTAATTTCCGACAGGGAAAATTTACCTGGAACATGTACATACAGTGAATAGGGCATGCCTGCTATGGTTTTCGCAGAACCTTTCAGGGTTTGTTTTTCCGCATCCCATTCCATTGTTTCGATGCTGTATGCCCCGGAAATATGCCGGTCAGTTGCCAGGACCTGCGGCCTTGGTAGCAAGGGGCGGATATGAAGCACGCGGGTATCGTGAGGTTCAATATTCAACACAACTGACTCTTTGAACATCCCCAGAAATTCCTGGTTCCAGAAATCAAATACCAGATAGGATCTTTCCGGATCCAGTCCCAGATTACCTCCAAAGGATATTTCTCGCGATTGTAATTCGCCTGTCCAGTTGGTTGCCGCAACCACATCATACCTGCCGGAAGCTGCATTTATCTTTAAATCGACAATGCGGGGAAAATTGTGTTCATATGTTTCAGGGGTAAATTCTTCGAAGAGGTCCCAGCTTGAATACCCTCCACGGCTGAATAAATCCATGGGAATTATGGGCATTGTGGGCAAGGACTTTTTTAGCAGGTTGATCCGTTCCGCTGGCAGGTCAGGAAGCCTGTCGGCAAAACTGTACGGCGTTCCACTCAATGCGGCAAAAGTAACTATGGTCCGGGCTTCATTCATCGTTGTTCCGACGCTGGAAATACCCGTCTCACGGGTTGAAGCCACCCTGATAAATTCCGGGTTATAGACAGTTTTGGCCTTCTCCATATCCATTTTCGGGTTCACACAGATCCCTTCGCCCGGCATGAGATAGCAGGCAATATGATTTAAAAACAGGTTCGCATTGATGGAAATGAAAAAAGGGTACATACCCATCCAGCTATTATAAATATCATCACCATTGAAATATGAATTGAAATATCCTATCCCCTGAAGAGGTGTGCCACCAGGACAACCTTCCAGGAATGTTTCCTCCCCGACACATTTCCGGATTACCTCAAGCCGGTTCCTGTATGCTTTGATTTGTGAGCTGTTTTCATCGTACAGCTTGTCACTGTCCACATTAGGGTTGTATTCCGTTAATGCAAATTCACCATCAAATTTATAATATTTGAACCCCCAGTCCTTTAGGGTTGAGAACAGCTGAGTCAGGAAATCAAGCACTTCCGGATTGGTATAATCGAGCGAAGGTGTGTGATAGACCATAACATGCTTCCCGTCCTTATCCCGGAGATACCATTCCGGGTGTTCGTCCAGCGCACCTGCATACACATTCGGTACAATCCACAGTCCGGGCGTCAATCCTTTTGATTTGATATATTCTGCCAGCCCCTTGCCACCCAGCGGGAATGTCTTCTCGTTCCAATTGCTGATCCAGTAATGTTCGCCCTGTTCGCCACGTTCCGGTCCGTCGTCAATCACGACATATTCAAGCCCGTAATCATTAAAATTCTCTACAATCCAGTCCACGTTTTTGATGACTTCATCTTCGGTTACCATATAATAGTAATTTGTCCAGCTGTTCCACATGACCGGTGGAGTTTTAAAATGGGTATCATCCATCGGCTCATAAACCGGTAGTCCCAGGTGTTTTTTGTAATAATCCGAATACATTACTATCATCTCCATATCCGTACCCCCTCCCTCTGTATTACTGGCAGCACCAACGGGGATGGATATCCGTAAAAGATGATCCTCTTCACCACGCAGCATCTGGGTACTGTTCTGAAATTTTACCATAATGTCCCTGTTGCGATCAAAAAGGCAGTGCATATTCCTGCTGGATACCTGTCCCAACGAAAGATAGAGCACATCAGCATTGGCTGCAGGGAGAAAGCTGATATTCTTTGTATGGTTGCCCCCGTAACTATATTCGATTTCATTTGTGCCGTTCCAGGCAACGGGTGTAGCGCTTCCGCTGTAATCGATCATGCGGGCAGGGAAACGGTTTTTATCCGCAGGGGCAGTGGCGGTAACCAATCCCTCGCTCACGGATGTAGTGATACCCAACACCCTGTTGCGGATGTAAAATGACCAGTCTGTTGCTGGATTTTCCGTATGAATCAGCATACGCTGATCCTCTGTTGTAACCTGCCAGTTCAACAATTGTTGCCATCCATCCCCTTGTTTAACCAGGAGATGAACATTGTCGAGCAGCATGCCAAGATGCTCATATTCAATTGCGAGTGCTGATTTTACTGGATCTGCCCTAATCGTCCAACCCTTCCTGGCCAGCTGGTGATCCTGGCCAAAAGCACAAGGCGCATACATCAACACGTGCACTGTCGTAATCGCAAAGATCAGTTTTCGGTACTTTTTCATCCTTTACTATTTAATTAATAACAATTTTTTCAGGCTGGTATGGTTCCCGGTTTGCATCCTGAGCAGGTAAATGCCTGAAGGATATGCTGAAGCATCCCACTGAACCTGGTAATTGCATGCAGGTTGTTCCATTTCAGTCAAAACCTGCAATTCCTGGCCACCAAGATCACATACTGATAATTTGATCCTGCTTGATTCCTGTAACCGGCAGCTTATGGTCGTGAAGGAATTGAACGGATTCGGATAGACATCAAATAATTGATATGATCCACCTTGTCCATTCCCACACACTGCTTTCTCAACTGATCCGGTCGGGCTTCCGGATATGAACAATTGGGCAAGCGAGTCGCGTATGGCAAAAAATCCTGCCCCGGATGTTCCCCATGCAGGGGCATTGCCATCCGTTGCATTCGTTAATGCAGGGTCCACCAGTTCCTGCATAAAAACATCCGCTTTTTCAGGATTCCTTGCTGCTGCTAACTGGTAATAACCGGCATCCTGTATCCCCCGGCGGATATTTTTCAGACGGATCGAAGCGATCACCCCATCAAGGCCTGCCGAATGCTCTGTAAACTGGTCAATCTGTTTGCCTGGATAGACGAGCACTCCGTCACCGTTCCCATACTCCTCATATTGATTATGAAAGGTTTCCGATTCAATAAAAGGATCGTAGGGCCCCAGTCCCCCTTTATTCCAGTCATACCAGAATGTTGTCTCCCAGTAGAACCATCTTTCAATATGGTAATATGCCTGTATCCAACCATTTACCCTTGGAGATACGGCATTCAGGTCTGTTACAAACGCTCCGGTACTGGGTTGCCACCCATTATAGATCCAGACTCTTTTCCCTGAATCCTGAGCCACTTTTACTTTGCCTGGGTCATAATATGATGAGAACGCCATTACAATATCAACGGGTTGATACGCCGGATGCTCACTGCAGGTCCAGCCAACAAGGATATTATCAATATTGGGATTCTCAGAAGTTTGCAGGATATCCTTCCATTCCTGCCCATAAGTACTTTCACAATCTTCATCAATGGCATAGACAAAAACATCGGTGCCTTGAAAGAGATCTTCTGCGGCAAGCCTGTCCGCGATTGCTTCTACATTGGCCAGATCACCCGCGTCCGGAGCACCATAACCGCCATAGGTACCCAGGCTTAACAGGTCGTCACCCAGGCCTTCAGCCGGACCTTCATAACCATTGTCCTTTGTATACACTGAACCTTTAAGTTTGTCCAGTAAATGGTCTATATCGGAAGCTGTAAAAACGGTGTAAAACGGTGTGATCCGATGCCTGTGAAACAATTGCCAGAGGTGTTGTTCTGCGGCGTCTGCATTGGCATCCCACTTTCCGCCGATGCGCCGAGCCAGTTCATCATATTCATAAAAGTACATAGTTTTCAGCGGCCAGTCCGGCAGTGTTGCATCATAGATCTCAAGCTCAATATCCAGTTCATCAAGCAGGCCAGCATTGTTTTTGACAGTGACCTTGCCGGTATACAATCCGGCTTCCTGATCCGATCTGATCGTGATATCAATCCAGACAACTCCGTTCTGCCCTTGTGCAATCTGCAATGGATAGGGGCTCCAGCCGGGTGCTACTTCAACAGGTATCAAAGCATCAGGCATCCATCCTGTCCATGCACCGTCAGGCGGCCCTGAATTCCCTGAGCCCCACCACAGCGTACTGCTCCAGGGTCCACCGGAGGGCCTGTCAATATGAAAATAATGTTCCACAAAACGTTCGATATATCGTCCCACGAATTGTGAAGGATCTTCTGAATGATTATGAATAACAGCCCCCCCGGGTCCGAAAAGTGTATCCAGATCAACCGTTACAGAAGTAAGCTCCGAGTCTACAGCTTCGATCACTACCTGAAAAGCGACTGTTTCATTCCGGAGGCCATACAGACGGATCGGCTCACCCGGTGCCCAGATAGGATTATCGATCCCCTGCTCAAATCTTAGCGAGGTAGCATCCTGTTTGATCTTTTCCCCGTCATCGACTACCCAGACCTGTCCGTAGAACGGTGTACTGAGAATCAGCATAAACGGTAATGTCCACAATTGATATAGGATCCTGGCCGTATTCGGAATCTTCATAAATAAATGTTTTATCTGATAAAAGGAAGCTTTACGATGGTTACTGCAAGCAATATGGGATATATGTCCGACTTTGAATCAACGCCTATGAGATCAATTGATTCGATTTCCCGGTTTGGACGGGGGCATACCCACTCATAAATTGAGGCCAGCACGGGTTCTCCATCGCCGCTATCAGACAGTTTTACAGTTTGTGCGAAATAGATTTGATCCTGATACCCGTTTCCCAGGTGCAGAATATTTTGTCCGTAACGGATCGGAACAGATTCTGCCAGGCCGTCTTTATAATGAACCCGGTAATATCCGATCAGTTGAGCCTTATCCTCAAAGTAACGGGTCCTTTCCAGGGATAGTTTCTCTCCCTTGCCCGAACTGACATGCAGAAAGAGAATACTGGCGGCATTTGAATTGACCCTGATGGTACCATCAGGGTCGCTATCATGTTTCCCCGCGATAAAGTTCTCCGGAACCGGGATATTAAAAATAAAATTGTTGCCTTTGATTTTTCCGGGTTTGATTGCAGTGAGATCGATGGAATCATCTTTTTGCTCCATCGAATTTTTCCCGCCGGGCAGGTCCAATGTTAAGAATGTGTATCCGGTCCGTCCCTCCGTAACATCCCGGGAAGGCAGGCGATGCATTGAGACGGTTGACCGTACCTCCGGCATGCGGGTTGACAGATGTTCATATACCTCATTGATCGGAGGTGTTTTACCCGACCAGAGAATGTGCTGGCTTAACAGCATGTTCAGGAAATGGTCATTCAAAGCGTATAAATATTCATTGGCACCGCACCAGGTGGACATTTCCGCACCCAGGATGCTTTGATCGGACAGAACGGACTCCCATTGTTCATACATTCTGTGTCCACTGAAATTACCCAGGATCTGTTTCCATCCATGATCTTTTAACTGGCTGATGGAAGATGGTACAAATGCCCAGGACCAGTTAAGCATAAGGATATCATCTGCCTCGACAGCCAGGATCTCCGGTGCGCCTTCTGTCGATGGATAGGAATACCAGACATAACTGTCCTCCGGGGGCTTATCCCCTCCTTTTCCTTCCAGGTTATGCCCTTTGATCAGGTGATCGGCCCACATCATCGTTTTGATACCGCGTGATTTAAGATGGTTATATATTTTAAGAACATCCTGTGCAAATACTGCACCATTCCCGGGCTGGCTTTTTACACGGGCCCGCCACTCGTCATGCCCGATATGTACCCATTCCGGCTGAAAAACTTCCAGGTATTCATCCATCACATCAAAGAGCAGGCGGTAGGTTTTTGGATTTGAAGGATCATACGAATCCGGCCAGGTTGATCCCACCGGTTCGGCAATATCCCTGTGTGCCAGCGCAAGGTAATAGGCATGGGAAAGTCCCTGTATCTCCGGTACCACCTCCAGGTAATGCTGACGCGCAAAGTCAACAATATCCCTGACTTCTTCTTTGCTCAGCCAGCTTCCGCCCGCTAAATCGGGGTGGGTTGAAGCCTGAAAACGCCTGTCCTTGCCCAGTGGGATCTGCTCATCGTATTGGAGGTAAGTATCGCCCATATCATACATGGAACGTGTGAAATGTTCCCAGGCAATATTGATTTCGGGATGTTTGTCCATGCGCATACCTCCGCCCACCTCCATGATAAGGGTATTCAGCTTGTATCGGGCGAGGAACTTAATGAAATTCTTAAAGAAGGGAATATCTTCCCGTGCGGGCAGGTACACATGAACGCCACGGAAAGGTTTATCTGGTTTATCGGAGATCCGGGCTCCTTTGATATGAGCCTGTCCATGATAATCCTTGCCCTGTCCTCTGTATTCAATGAGCTGAATGAGGCTCTGCACCCCGTAAAAGAGTCCCCTGAGATCGCTTCCTGCAACAATTACCCCGGAAGAGCCAACAACAAGCTGATAAGATTCAGCCGCATTCAACCGGGGATCCGGCTTCACATCCATCTCATTCAGGGCGGAGATCACTTCCTGATCGGATAGAAATCCCAGGATAATGGCCTGAAACCCAGTTTCAGGTTCCGCGGCTTTTCTATACCTTAGAGGGACATTATAGCGTGCGGCCAGTTCTCTGGAGAGATGAAGGGCGATTTCTTCAAACGCTGCTTCCGGACCTTTGAAGGTGACAATTTCTGCTCCCTTAAGATCAAACTTTTCATTCGTTAATTGAATATCCAGCGGGGTTGGATATACTGTGTAATCAACCGCAAACAAACTGATTGGGCACAGAAGGCTGATTAGGATCAGGATTTTTAAACGCATGGCAGTCATTTATCTGTATGTTTTCCATCTATATGAGCAGTGTTTTATAAATTGATCGGTTCATTTTTTTACATTTACTGTTCATCTATGAAATTTAACAATTAATTTTCATTACTCACTCATATTGGTCGATAACACCAGATACATTAAAACCTGAATTGAAATGAAAAATACCTCAAGACGGAACTTTCTCAAAAAATCAGCCATTGGAATGGCTGGTGGACTAATGGCATCCGGAAATATAAACGGGACCATGATAAATAATACGGATAGAAAACTGCCCCGCGAAGTGTGGATTGGGACTGTTTCACAGGATAGGCTGGAAGCTGATGGTAGGGAAGAGGTGATTGATACCATGCTTGGATTTCTTGAGGAAATGAAAGCCTATCAACCGGAGATTATATGCCTTCCGGAGACCTTTACATCTTATGGCAACACTTCAGGCACATCTTATGGTGATAGTGCCGAAACAATGCCTTATCCATC
>LJUP01000208.1 GCA_001303955.1 Bacteroides sp. SM23_62
TTATGATCCATGTTTGGGAAGATTTTCCCGAAGGATCTGATATTACAGGATATTATTGTAATGTATTTGATATCACAATGAAATATTTGCTTGATCCCTTGGGCCTAAATAAATCATTCCACGATGTGCTTAATGTGTTTTATGCTATTAGAGATGGATATTCATTTGATGCTGCTTTTCAAAATAATTTTGACCTGAGTCTGCAAGCTTTTGAAGATGAATTTTATGATCGAATAACAGCATATTTAAAAGTTTTGAGCTGAAAATAGAGTTTTCGCATCTTTCAAATTCATCAACAAATTCATAAATCCTCATGAAAAAGGTCTCATAAATCATTGATCTATAAGGCCTTGCATTATTAAGACGGGGTTCCACCTGCACCACGTCTTCCAAAACCTTCATCACCCCAGCTGCTTACCATGTGTCTTTTCTTCCCTTGTGCCACTCAGATGCGAATATTATCAACTCTGCAATATAAAATACCGACTCTGCAACAATGATTTAATAATTTAAATTTCATCCACGTACTTTGATGATTATTAATCAAAAAGATAAAGGGATGAAAACTTTATTACTCTATTTTGCAGTAGCCTGTACCATGTCTTTCAAAGTTGCAGAGGTACAAAAAAGAAATCCGGCTTCTTTTCCTGAAAAACTGCCTGGAGATTTGGAACTCGATCATTCAACCATCCGGAAATATATAATGACAACTGGTTATTTTGATTATGACCTGAAAGGGAATTTTCTCAGAAAAAGAAGGGTCACGGGTAAATATACCGGTGGACTTGATGGTGATTCTGCCAGATGGAACGATGTTTATATTTCAGAGGTCAATAAACTTACAACTCAATTCCCGAAAGGATTGAAACAGGATTACATGGAAAACTTCATCTATCAGCCAAACGAAAAAATAATAAACGAAGTTTTTTTTAAAGCAATACCCGAAGCAAATATGCTGATTCAAAATCTGATCTGGGATGTATTCGCTTTTGAGGTTCTTGCATACAGTTGCTGGGATTCTTTAAAACGGAACAAAGAATACCATGCACAGAATTTGAGTTCAGAGATTGAACTGGCGGGCGAGGGGACTTTTGAAAACAGGGAGATTCTTTTAACATGGATTGGGCTGACCGAATTGAACAATGAAACGTGTGCAATTATAAAATATTCAGCAATGAACAATCCCCTAAAGATTGAATTGGATAATTTAACAATGAGTGGCAGGAGTCATTACTGGGGTGAAGTGTATGTTTCACTGGCTGACAAACAAATCGAATATGCAACCCTGTCAGAGGATGTTGTGACAGATATTCTGTTCAACGGACAATCGAATAATATCTTGGGTTACACACTTAGAATTATTAATTTGTCAAAGATCAATTAGGTTGACCGGTTTTAGGTTAATGTAAATGAAAAAGAGAAAAGTCATAATAGCTTTTATCGCATCCCTGGTTTTCAGTGTCCTGTTTGCCTTACTGTATAAGTGGAGACAAACAGGGGATCCATTTCAATCAGAAACATTAGTATACGGAGCAATAATATTTGTGAATATCGTCATACTTGGTGGTATTGGCTATGGTATATTATCCAGGTTCATAGGACAATCTGCCAGTCAGACAAAAAGACAAATCATACCTGCTTTTTTGATTTTTGTCCTTGTGGCCCTGGTAATATCTCTTTCACTTGTAAGTCTTGGTGTCTATTTATTTTTTCTGATTAAGGGTTTCAGTACATCCAACTTCATCACCCATTTATTTACGGTAGAATTAAAAAGTGCGTTTAGGCAATTCTCGGTATGGATTTTATTAGCTTCTGCTTTCTTTTTCTATATTATCTGGCGTAAAACACTTGAACGCGAACAAAAATTACGGGAAGAAAACCTTAAACACAAATACAGAAGTCTTAAATCACAGGTCAATCCCCATTTTTTGTTTAATAGCCTGAACACGCTTTCCGAGATTGTTTATGTGGATGCGAAAAAAGCGGATAACTACATACAAAAATTATCGGGGATCTACAGGTATATACTGGAAAATGAGGAAACAGATTTCGTACCACTGAATGAAGAGCTCGAATTTGTTAAACAATATTTTGCCCTGCAAAAGGAACGCGACAATGATAAGATATCTTTAGAGATCGAAATTCAAAACGCGGAAGGATATAAAATCATACCGGTTTCTTTACAATTACTGGTCGAGAATGCCCTGAAACACAACTCAATGTCTTACGAGAAACCCCTGGATATCCACATTTCTCATGGCAATGAGTATGTAATTGTATCTAATAATATTCAAAGAAAAAATATACTGGAAAGCTCAACTCACACAGGATTATCCAATTTGAAAGACAGGGTGAAATTAATTATGGGAAAAGAGATTATTATCAGTGAAGAAAATAACAAGTTCACAGTAAAATTACCCATTATTCGAGCCTGAAATGAAAGTTTTAATTATTGAGGATGAGCGACTTGCTTCTCAGAAACTGATCCGTCTGCTCGAGGATATCGACCCAGGTACAGAGATCGTTAAGATCTTAACATCGGTTGAAGGAACCATAAACTGGCTCCTGGAAAATTCACATCCCGATTTGATATTTATGGATATACAGCTTGAAGACGGTACTTGCTTTGAGATTTTTGAAAACTGCGATGTTAAAACACCTGTCATTTTCACAACTGCATACGATGCATACACATTAAAAGCTTTTAAGGTAAATAGCGTGGATTATCTGTTAAAACCGATCGTTAAAATGGACCTGAAAAATGCAATCGAGAAATTCAAAGAAGTCTATATACATAAATTTGATCTGGGAAAAATCGAGTCATTCATAAACCTGCAGCAAACCACTTCAAAAGAACGGTTCTTAGTTAAAATAGGAGAACACTACAGGTCTGTTCAAACGAGAAATATTAATTGTTTCTTCATTAAAGAGCGATGCAATTTCATAAATGTTGATAACGGGAAAAATTATGCAATTGACTATTCCCTTGATAAGATTGAAGGATTGGTTGATTCAAAGATGTTTTTCAGGATCAACCGGAACTTCATGATCAATTATTCAGCCATTCAGGATATTATTGCTTATTCATCCAGCAGGCTGAAAGTTATTCTCAAGTACTGGACAGAAAAAAATGACATATTGGTAAGCAGGGAACGTGTCAAAGAATTCAAAGAATGGATGGACAGATGACTGCCATTATCAGCTACCCATAAAATCTGGTTACTCTAAAAAATAAAAGTTCTCACGTACAATTTTACTGCTTAATCGTCCCAGTATAGTTTTCCAGACAGCACATGTTGTCCCAACCTCCGAGTTTCCCCTCCCGGACAAAGATGGAAGATTAAGCAACAGCTGGGCCATCCACCAGATGCTTACTACTTCGGATTTTTCTCCTAAGAGCAGGATCCTTTCCTGGTATATTGGGGGATTGAACTACCAGATTGAACACCATCTTTTCCCAAATATATGTCATATCCATTACCGGAAAATAGCCAGCATAGTAAAAGAAACGGCGAAGGATTTTGGCATCCCATACAACGTGCAGTCAAATTTTATTTTTGCGGTACTGAGCCATGAAAAAATGTTGAAGCAACTCGGCAGGTATGATTAGAGTGAACATCTCCTGCTGCCAATTATTGTAGTGGATGGGAAGAAGATGACTATGGACGATCTTGAAAGAGTAATAAGACCTCATCAAGGATTCGAGATAGAAATCAAAATAACGGACGGATCAACATGACATCATCCAAATATCTGAAGCACTCCTCCTTCTAATTGTAGCTAATAAATCTCTAGGCAGCTGACCGATTATCAATACCGCCAACGAAATCATCACGGCCAAGGAAGTCATCACCACCTAGAAAAAAGGCCCTGTAAATTATTAATCTACAAGGCCTTACTGAGAGTGAGAGTGGTACCACCTGCACCACTCATTTCTTTACGGATTTTCATGGATTCTAATGCAGATCGTTAACAGCTCGATGTTTGAACGCCAAAATCCAGCTCTCAGTTTTACATGGAGAATAAAACCAGGAAAATGTAGATAATACAATTCATCAACGTAGGCATCAACCAATATCTCTGTTCTATATAATTAGGGTTTGCTGATTTTCCCAAAAAATATGTGTATAGTATTGATAATGTGAATATTAGGTTAATAACAAATTGTCAAAATGCAAGGAAAAGTGCAAGTGAATAGGTAATTTGGGTAAAATACCTTGCACTTATGATAAAGTATACACCATCGAACCAGCTGACATTGGAAGAATTTAAACATCCGTTTCATCAGCAAATGAAAAAAGACAACCGTTGGGTTGTACTAGCAGAGTTAGTCCCCTGGGATGAGTTAGCCGAGATCTATGCCAGAAATCTAAATCCCAAGGCAGGAAGGTTGAGTGTAGACATCCGTATGGTAATCGGCGCCTTGATTATCAAACACAAACTTTCTCTGAGTGACCGGGACACCCTAGAGATGATAAGCGAAAATATGTACATGCAGTATTTCTGCGGTCTGAGAAGCTTCCAGACGGAGCTGCCATTTGATGCTTCGCTTTACATTCAATATCAAAATTTTAAGGATTAGGCCGCTGCTTGAGAAGGCTTTTCTTGGGCTAAGCGTTTAGCGATTCTGACTGCATTGGCTGTATGTACCCCGAAGAAGATCCAGAGGATTTCATTTTGCTGGGTGCGTGCTTTTATCTTGTCCAGGCTGTAATGCTGCTTCTCTGTACCAAAGCTGCCTTCCATTCGTGTCGCCCTTTCTTTGCGCAGTTCACCGGCGATAATCTGGCGATGATTTTCATGCTTTCCTGCTCGTCCTTTGCGTTTAAAATTGGTGACAATGTTTTGCTCCCTACAGTACTGCCGATTAGTATTGGTGGCATAGATATCATCTGCGGAGAGGTGGGTAATCTTTCCAAAAAGGGTTCGGGCATACCAGACAGAGTTTTTCAAACGGGTACTCTCATTGAAGGGATTAAAATCCAGGTGCTCGATAAAATTGATACCATCAAATTGTATCATGTTTACCTTAGGACCAAATTCAACCTTCTTGACCTCTTTGCCTCTGACAATGGGATGTACATAGTCCTTGGCTATGCTTACTATCCTGTCCGGCACACTACTCTTGGTACGGAACATTTCCTGCTGCTGGGAGAGCACCTTACGGATTATCCTCTTGCGCTTGTAATACTTCTCGGGATAGGTGATCCAGGATCTGTTCTGATCATCGATCTTTTCCTGGAGCTTGATCAGTTTATCCAACAGATACAGAAGGCTCCTGGTCCTTTTTACCGTATCCTTCCAGGGCTTCTTCCGCATTCGCATATAGGCAAAGTACTTGTCTTTCTGTTCCAGGAACTTTGTTCTGGGAGTTGGTATCTTCAGATATTTGCAGGTAAGTTTCATCTGTCGATACATCCATTCAACACATTCCCAGATGAGCTTGATATTGGTGGGATAACGTATGTAGGACTCATAGCAAGTGGCATCCTCCAAGACAATGTTGGGCTGTTGGATATAAGGTTTCCAGGCTCTGGCAAAAGCTTGTTGGACAGGGCTTATCTGAAGTTTGCCGGCTAGTTCCGTACGGATCTTGCTGACAAACTTATAATCCAGTAGCCGTTCCGGACCCAGGAAGATCCCACAAAACATCTGGTATTCAAAGTTTCCATTGAGAAGCTCAACAAGTTTACGATCAGACAGGTTGGTGTATGCCTTCAGGAACATTAAGGCCAGTTTACCTTGAGGACTGAAGTATGCAGATCTTCCTTTCCTTGATTCTTTCAGCTTAAGGGCTTTAACAAGTTCATTCCAGGGAATGACCTGGTAGATTTTGCCTATTTCTGATTTCAGGAATTTGTTCCAGTAAAGTGAAAACTCTTTTTGTGGGGAAATAAATGAGATTTCCGGGGTAGATCCGAAGATTCTTTGTAATTTGCTCATAGTTGTTTTTAAAGAATTACCCCGATTTTATGCTTGTCAGGCTGATTTCGGGGTATTTTTCTTTAAGTTACAAAGAACTATCTACTTGTCTATCAGATAATTGATTTAGTTTTCACAAGTTGCGAACATCCCTAAAAATTGTTGGATTTATTGGGTCATTAAGGTAGATTTACAAAAAAGTAATTAAAACCTGAACCTGGCATTGATTCCATAGGTTCTTGAACTGGGTAAACCAAAGCTCTCTATGCCCTGATCATTCGTCGTACCCACAGACATATTCGGGTCAATAATCCCTGATGCATTGTACAGGAATCCCAGATTTCTTCCGTAAAGTGCGAGATCTATGCCCTGTATCACATTTGAATTGATCTTAAAAGAATAACTCAACAAAATTTCGCGGAGTCGAACATAAGAAGCATCATAACGGTAAAGTTCTCCGACAGGATTTAGTTCACCCAATGCATGCCAGTATGCTTCTGCAGTCGTTTCTATGGTGTTTTCGCTGCCATCGGATTCCAGTACACCGTCTACGACCATCCCTTCTCTTCCGTACAGTGTTTGCTCAGATAAACCGTTACTTGTGAGCTTCGCTTCTGTGTAAGAGAACACATCACCACCCATACGCGTGTCTATCAGTACACTCAGGTTGATTCCCTTGTAGCTAAACATGTTGGAAAGCCCGCCGATCCAATCCGGATTAGCATTGCCCGTCGGCACGAACTGTCCGGGTGTGCAGAAAGGCAAACCAAGATCATTGATTAATACCCGGCCCTCATCATTCTTAATAAAACCTCTTGTATAAATCTGGCCGTAGGGTTCTCCTTCAACGACCTTTATCGTTGTCATCAAAGCCCTTCCACGGATTATATACTCCTTAAGTTCATCTGTCAGTTCTACAACAATATTCTCGTTTTGGGAATAATTCAGTGCAATGTCCCAGGAGAAATCTCCGGCAGAAACCGGGCGTGCATTCACTGTTATTTCCAGACCTTTGTTCTGAACATTCCCAGCATTGATAAATTTATTTGTATATCCGGATGGCCTTGGCAATGGAATTTCCACCAACTGATTGAATGTATTGGACTTATACCAGGTAAAGTCAAGCCCCAGGCGATTGTCGAAAAACCTTAGATCAAATCCGAGCTCCCATGATCTGGTGTTTTCAGGTTTCAGGTCTTTTGCTGGTAATGTGCCATCTCTCCAGGCATAACCCAGTTGTCCGCCGGCACCAAAACTATATGTATTGTGAAGCTTGTAAGGGTCTGTATCATTGCCAACCTCTGCATAACTCGCCCTTAGTTTTGCGAAGGTCAGGAATTGGGGGACGGTATTCAACATATCTGTGATGATCCAGGCAAGACCCACAGAAGGATAGAAATAAGACCAGGATTCCGGTGGAAGTGTAGAGGACCAGTCATTTCTTCCTGTCAGGTTCAGGAACAGGAATTTTTTCAGTCCCAGGGTTGCATATCCGTACAATGAATTAATCTGATAGTCCTGTCCGCCATCCCATAGGCACCGTATATTGCTTGTATTGGTGATCACAAACAGATTTGGTTTTAGCAGCCTGTCTGTTTTGGTTTGGAGCCACCTTCCTGACTGCATCAATATATTCCCGCCAAAAGAGATATCCAGTGAAAGGAGGTCATGGCCAAACACCTTGTTATAATTTAACAGAAAATCACTGTTAAATATCATAGCACGGTTATTGTAAAGGATGAGATTCCCTTGATCTGCAATAGATGTGTCCCAGTATATCTTGTAGGAATGATCATCAATGAATTCATCGAATGCCGTACGCACCATCAAACTCAGATGATCTGTAAAATTGTATCTGAGAGAAGCCATTGCCAGGATGCGGTCACGCGTTTCCTTACGTATTGTCCTGTTCAGCATCCAGTATATGTTTTGACCTCCGCTTGAACTGGGGCCCCAGTAATGCTGACGCCTGATTCCCGCATCGTCGAAGTATTCGAAGTCCCGCACCTGCTCCAGGGAAATATTGCCAGGTTGCAGGTATAGAGCCCGTACAGGATTTTGATAATGGTTACCGGTTGCCAGCCTGTTGTCTACAATCTGGCGCATATAGGTCAGCTTTGCATCATAATATAATTTCGGGGTCAGGTTCCCGTCCGTGCGCAGATGGAAATTGTGCCTTCTGAGTTTATTCGTTTCCACAATTCCCTTTGCAAGGGTGTTGGTATACGAAAATAGGCTTTTTACCTTCTCTGAGCCGCTCGTTATGGTCAGTGTGTTCGCAACATTATACCCGGTCTGGAAGAAATCTTCGAAATTGTTATGAGGCAGGTATGCATAGGTGGGGGGGCCTTCCCAGTTTGGGTCAGGAGACCAGTGCGCTACCATCTGCCCCTCCATTTTGGGTCCCCAGCTTTCTACACTGTTTTTAATATATTCACCGCCGTTCCCCTGCCCGTAAATATGCTGGTACCTGGTCAGGATCATGGCCCTGTCCATTGACCAGTTGGTATTGAATTCAACGCCAATACCTTTTCTGGCAGCACCCCGCCTGGTCGTGATGACAATAGCTCCATTGGCTGCCCTGGATCCGTATATGGCAACAGCATTGGGTCCTTTTAATATGGTGATGGAGGAAATGTCATCCGGGTTGATATTACTGATGCCATCCTGAGCCTGCAAGCCACCAATTTCACTCATGCCTGAGTAATACTCTGTCGCATTACTTTTCTGGATGGGCACGGTAAGATTCTGGATAGGCACGCCGTCAACAATATACATCGGCTGGTTGTTTCCTGCTATGGATCTGTTTCCCCGCAGCAAAATCCGGGAAGCAGATCCAACCCCTGAACTGGATTTAATAACATCCATGCCGGCCACTCTGCCCTGTAAAGAGTTGGCTACATTCAATTCCCGGGCCTGGGCAACATAATCTGTTTCAACATTCTGGGCAGCATAGGTGATCTCTTTTTTCTCCTTTGAAATACCCAGCGATGTAATGATCACCTCATCTATCGCTAACAGGCTTGGCAACATAATTACATCAATAACAACAGAACTCCCTACTTTGACCAGTTTGGTGCTATAACCAACAAATGAAAACTGGAGTGTGACATCGCCATCCGGTATATCAATTGTATAGTTTCCTTCCAGGTCTGTTATTGCTCCGGTAAATGTACCCTGAACCAGCACATTGACCCCGGGTTGAGGCAGGTTGTTATCACTGCATGTGACAGTGCCTGTAATGGTTCGCTGCTGGGCAAAGAGGGCTGCACTCAGAGCAAGTAAGAAAATGGTTCCTAAAAGCAAAAGCCTTATTAGTTTGACCAGAAGACGCGATGCATTAATTTCCATTTGATGGTGGTTTAACAGTTGGTTTTGTTATGGGTATGCTACTAAGTGCCGCCATAATAATGACTATGCTAATAATCTATCGTTAGCTTGAAAATGAAATTATAGGACAATAATTGTGAAAGTGAGAATTGACAGAGTGAAAATGCCAGCTGCTATCCAGTCAATATTTGTAAAGGTGAAAATACCAGCTGCTATCCAGTCTATATTTGAAAAGGTGAAAATATTTAATTAAAAGTATCTCAATAATATCAGAATATCAAGAAAGTGTAAGTTCTTTCAATTACAATATCTTGTCTATGATGTGAATGTTGATGAGGTGTAAGAGCAGATTTGATGTAAACTGATATTAAAATTATATTTGGGTTTTGGGAACAGTATAGGATGGGATCATTATCGCAATCCCATGTTCTCAAGCAACTTTATTAAACGGGGATTGGAATAGATGGAATCTCCTACCAGCCGGGTATTGATCATGAATAGGAAAGGTTCCTTTTCAATGTAGCTCCTTTCAAAACAATCTATGGCCTTCTCATTTTCACCCAGGGCATCGTAT
>LJUP01000209.1 GCA_001303955.1 Bacteroides sp. SM23_62
GACTTCAGCATGAATTCTCCTGACCACCCGTACAGGTACTATTACAGGAGCGACCATTATAATTTTGCCAAGAACGATGTTCCGGTCCTGTTCTACTCTACAGGAATACATGTTGATTACCATAAACCAACAGACAATTTGGAACGGATTAACTTCAAGAAACTTGAAAAAATAACCGAACTAGCCTTCCTGGTGGGTTACAAGCTGGCCACACAACCGGAAAGGATCAAGGTTGACAATCCATTCTCTGAATGGTAACAATTTCGCAGTATTACTAAATTGAAGAAATCAATGCATATGCCGGAATCCAAAAACTTTCTTGTCCCTATTGATTTTCGTCCTGAATCCGAAATAGCCTTGGAATATGCTGCATTTATTGCAGCCAGGATCGGAGCCACACTTCACCTTATCCATATCCTCGAAGAGGAATCACCGCTGCTCAAACTTGTTCTCAGAGATCATCAGCGGGATATGATCCTGAGGGGAGCAGCAGATAAACTCGATGACACTGCGGGTAAAGTGCTCACAGGCAAAAACATTCCTTTTACAACAAAAATCAAGCAGGGCAAAGTCTATGAAATGATCATTAAGACGGCCAGGGAGGTTAAGGCTGATCTTATATTCATGGGACGTACTGATTCTTCTGATATGGTGAAGAACATTGCCGGTACAAATACCATGCATATCATCAAGGAAGCAGATGTTCCGGTGATCACGCTCCGCAATAAGCCTGAATATTTCGGCTGTTCACACATTATTTTGCCCCTGGATTTAACAAAACAAACCTTGAAAAAAGCCACCAACGCCGTGCTTGTGGCTCGGATACTCAATGCCAGGATCACTATTATTTCCATCTTGCGGGAGGATAGTAAGAGCAAGGAAATCAAAATAATTTCCAAGCTTGATGAGATACGGCCTAACCTGGAGAACCTGGATATTGAATGTGATGTAAAACTTATCAAGAACATTACCGATGCTCCACACGACATACTCAATAGTGCTGTAAGAGAACTTGAGGGTGATCTGGTCATGATCATGACCCAGCAGGAGTTGAATATCAGCGAGTTCTTTGTCGGATCTGTTGCCCAGGATATAATTAACCTCTCTGATTTCCCGGTACTGAGTATCAATCCGCTCGTCAGGGAGGAAAAGGGAATCCCTGATCCCATGGAGCAGATTTTTATCAACCCCATACAGATGTTTGACCATTGATCCGATTCAATGTCTTCCAGATACCTTTATGCGCCGGGAGTATAATGCTTTATATCAGTTTCAGCCCTAAGTATAAAATCCTTCAAGGATCCATAACCTGAGCCTCTCTTCGTCAAGGTCAGCAATGGATTTGAATTTCAGGTATTTCATATGCTTGCCTGTGCCCAGCAGTAATCCGTCCGGGTCCTTGAGCATTTTACCATCATGAAACGCAAAGGTCACATGATTCTTGAATCCGGCAATATAACATACTGTTTTATGCAGGCTGAATGTGGGTACACGCCATTTAATGCCCTCTGAAGCATCTGGCACCACTTCATAAATTAATTCTCTCAGCCGGATCAGAATGTCCCTGAAAACCGGATCAAACTGATCAATGTATGCTTCAACTTCCAGATCGGATTTCATGATTCAAATTTAAACCATTTCCCTTAAAAGCATCTTTTTGAATAAAAGCTGTCATTATGGCACCATTTTGTCCTATTGGGCTGTCTTTTTGTCAGCTCACGCCCTGCTTTTGACAGTTATCACCACCTGGCACAAGCTTTGACATTACACCAACAGAATTTATGACATTAAGTTTAATTAAAATAAATGGAGGACAAAATCATGTTAGTTAAATTCAACAGAACATATCCAAGTTTTATGGATGAATTCTTCGGAAGGGATTTTTATCCGGCCCATTATGAGAGAAATGGTTTCAAAAGCCTGCCAGCAGTAAACATCACTGAAAGTGATAATGGTTATACCATAGAGGTGGCTGCTCCGGGACTGAACAAGAAAGATTTCAAAATCGACCTGGACAAAAATTCATTGACCATTGCATCTGTAATGGAAGATAAACAGGAGGAAAACAACGAGAGGTATACCAGGAGGGAATTTCGTTATACCAATTTCAGTCGTTCTTTCACATTGCCTGAAACAGTTGACAGTGAAAAAATAACGGCCACACATAAAGATGGCATTTTGTATGTGAATATTCCAAAAATGGAAGAAGCAAAGGAAAAACCTGCCAGGCAGATTGCCATCAAGTAACACAGATTTAGGACTAATTTTTCATTGTGAAAGGGCTGTCGTAAAATGACAGCCTTTTTCATTTTGAGGAAATCGAAAACGTTGCCTTAACCCCCTAGCATTCTTCACGGATTGATGGATTTTCGGATCTTAAATTATTTTATATACATTGCATCTGAGATTGTTAAAATATGAAACCGTTATTTATCACAAACCTGAAAGCTTTTATCCTGTTTCTAATTCAGTATTCTTCACTTGTGATGCTTATCGTTACAGGTCCCATCTTCCCCGGCAGTCCTCCGCTATTGATTTTTTACATCACCGGCTGGATCCTTGGTATCTGGGCAATACTGGCCATGGGGATAGGCAATATTAATGCCGGACCGGAGCCCTTGCCTGAGGGGAAACTTATCATCAGGGGACCCTACACCAAGGTCAGGCATCCTATGTATACCGCCATTCTGCTGTTATTCACACCACTGCTGATTGACCATTTCACATATCTCCGGCTTTTCATAATGACAGTGCTGACTGTCAACCTCCTTATTAAAATCAGGTACGAGGAAAGGCAGTTGAATCTGTACTACTGCAAAAAGTATCGCGAATATGCAGCCCGTACCTGGCAACTGTTTCCCTATGTTTTATGATTTTGTGGTTCTCTTAGCTACATTTGTATGGCATAAGGGAAAACATGATGGAAGAATACAAACCTGATCAATATATTACCGAAGATCAGATTGAGCTGGCAAGGTATGCGAAGGCTCTCAGCCATCCAGTGCGCATCTACATACTCAAATTATTATCCAGGCAAAGCTGTTGTTACAGCGGTGATCTTGCAGAGATACTGCCCATTGCCCGTTCAACCCTTTCGCAGCATCTCAAGGAATTGAAGCGTGCCGGATTGATACAAGGTACCACCAGGCCCCCCAGGATTATGTATTGTTTGAATCATGAAACCTGGGAAAAAGTGAAAAAATATTTTGCTGATTTTCTGAAATGAAAATATTTTTCAAATATATTTCGTATTTTTACGAAATACAAAATAGGACAATCATGATGGAAGCAGATGAACTCATGAAAATGGTAAAGGAGAAATACTCAAACATTGCCCTCCAGAGCAAAAAAACCGATGGTGACTGTGGTTGTGGTTGTACAGCGGAGCAGGAGGTGGACTGCTCGGTCTTATCTGCAGATTACAGGCAGTTAGAAGGTTACGTCCCTGAGGCGGATCTAGGACTTGGATGTGGCTTGCCGACAAAGTATGCTTTCATCAGGCCCGGAGATACCGTTGTGGATCTCGGTTCGGGGGCAGGGAATGACTGCTTCATTGCCCGGAGGGAAACCGGTGACAGTGGCCGGGTCATAGGTGTGGATATGGCCGGACCCATGATCAAAAAGGCAGAGGAGAACGCTGATAAACTGGGGTACCGGAATGTCGAATTTCTGCTTGGTGAGATCGAGCAAATTCCGTTGCCTGCAAATTCAGCCGACATCGTTGTAAGTAACTAATACTTGAGAAGTATGATGGTGCCGGTGAGTTTCTAAAAAGTGGTACCGGCATTTACAGCATCACGGTTTTCGCAAAAAAACCATACAATTAACGTGCAGGTAATATATTTCTTATATATTTGGATCCCCTACCGGAACCATTTATAAATCAATCTTATGAACAGAATTACCCTGTTTTTCACACTGATAATCACAATATTTTCCTGTATGAAGAAAGATGCATTCTATACTGACCTTGGTAACTATCTTCAGGATATCGAATCGGAATTCACTGAAATCCCGGATACCAGGATCGAAACACTCCGGGAGCTTGGCAACTATGTGATCTCATCCCTGAAAGATGACACCCAGGTCCAGCTTGTTTTTATCTGCACCCATAACTCCCGGCGCAGTCAATTTGGACAGCTCTTGGCTTTGACTGCTGCACAATTCTATGGCATCCAGAACATCAGCACTTTCTCTGGCGGTATAGCATCAACAGCCTTTAATCCACGTGCGGTTGCAGCTGTAAAAAGGGCCGGATTTCAAGTAGAAAAAGGGGTGGGCAGGGATGATAATCCGCAATATATGATTACCAGTGGAAAAAATTTTCCGGGGATTGCCATGTTCTCGAAAAAATATGATGATGATGCCAATCCGGAAGACAATTTCTGTGCCATCATGGTTTGTGCTGATGCGGATGAGGCCTGTCCTGTTGTACCGGGTGCAGAAGACCGTCTATCCATGCCCTATGATGATCCCAAGGCCTTTGATGATACAGGCCAGGAAATGGCCAAATACGACGAACGCTGCCGGCAGATTGCCCGTGAGATGTTTTATGTGTTCTATTATGTAAAAACCAGCATGTAAATGTGTGTGGTGATCCAAATCACTTTCTGGAACTCGCCGACCATCTCCGGATGTATATATTGCAAACAGTTATATCCAGTTTCTCCCGGATATGCCTGGAAAAACTGCTTTAGCCGCTGAACGCGTTGATAAACAGGATTTTTACCTTTACCAGACCCTGAAGGAAATCTACGCCCGTGTACAATCTGTCAGCTATATGACAAGGATAAATAATCCCCGTGATAATTATTTTTTTAATTCAAAATAATATGTATTTTTGCATGCCCAATTAAATAATTATCAGGATGGCACATCATTTATCAGCCAAGAAAAGGATCAGGCAGAGCGAGCAACGCAGATTGAATAACGTTTACCATGCCAAATCTGCCAGGAATGCTATAAAAAAGCTGCGCAGCACCAAGGAGAAGGAAGAGGCGGCTGAATTATTGCCGAAGGTATCTTCGATGCTTGACAGGCTTGCCAAAAAGAATATCATTCACAAGAACAAGGCTGCCAATTTGAAATCAAGCCTTACCCATCACGTCAATAGTCTATAAATATATATCTCATTTGAACGACCCTCTTCATTTTTGAAGGGGGTTTTTTGTTTTCAATACTTCACAAAAAATCCAATTCATCCCTGACTGATTTTTCAGGTAATCTGACATATATATCAAAGAAACTTATGCAATCCTATCAAAAATCAGGGATCAAGGATTGGGCCCTGGAAGATCGCCCACGGGAGAAACTACTTGCCAAAGGTATTACCAGTCTGAGCAATGCAGAATTGCTGGCCATTCTGATACGTTCAGGCGGGAGGGAGGAATCGGCAGTAGAACTGGCCAGGAAGATACTGATAGCGGCGGGTAATAATCTCAGGGAACTGGGAAGGTTCTCAGTAAATGACCTGGTGAAACACAAAGGTATGGGGCCTGCAAAGGCAGTGGCAATCATTGCGGCCCTTGAACTTGGCAGAAGAAGAGGCAGGTCTGATTTGCAGGATAAGATAAGGATAGCTGGCAGCCAGGATGTATATACGCTTTTCCAGCCTGTCCTCGGGGACCTGACCCATGAAGAATTCTGGATCCTTCTATTGAACCGGGCCAACCGTGTGATCGATAATATCAGGATCAGCCAGGGAGGTATTTCCGGAACAGTAATTGATGTGCGCATCATCCTGAAACACGCTCTCGACCGTCTAGCCAGCGCAATGATCCTATGCCATAATCATCCGTCAGGGAATCTGAAACCAAGCGAGGCTGATATGAAGATCACCTCGAAGATCGGTGATTCATGCCGCACCATGGACTTACAATTACTGGATCATCTCATTATTGCAGATAATTCATATTTTAGCTTCTCTGATGAAGGGCTGATTTGAATCCTATTAATCATATTCTTAATCCCGGGGAAGCTTCAGGGGATTATAACAGGTGCATAACGGCCTCACCAAATGGCATCATATATGCGCTGTCCTGGTACATGGATATCATCTGCCCGGACTGGGAAATGTTAGCCAATGAAGATTTTTCGACAGTCATGCCCCTTCCGGTTTTTAGATCAATGGGCAGGAAAACAATCAGACAACCTGATTATGCCTTCCAGTTGGGTGTGTTCTCCACCAGCATCCCTGATCCGGAAACGGTATATAAATATCTGCAGGCAATTCCCAATAATTACAGGCTCCGTAAACTATGCCTGAACAAGTTCAACATTGTTGCAAAAAACAACGCCAGGATCAATAATGCAGCCGAACTTGACCTGATCAGTCCATATAAGCAGACCCGTTACAGATTCAGCCGAATCATTCAGGATCGTTTAAATCTTGCAGAAGAAACCTCCCTTAGCTTCGTCGGCAATACATCTGTGAATGACCTGGTGATGTTCTCCTACCGTCTTGACAAACTCAATAGGCAGAAACTGAAGCCCAACCAAATCACTAGTCTTCGTTTGATTGCTTCAAATGCCATCAGATACAGGTCTGCACAGCTTGCATCGGCTTATGACAGGACCAACAATCTGTGCGCCGTCATCCTGTTCCTTGTTTTCAACGGCAGGGCAAGTATCCTTCACGCTGCAGCCAATTTAGAAGGCATGGAAACAGGAGCCATTGAATTCATCATCGATCAATTTATCCGGGAGAACTCGGAAAAAAACCTGATACTGTCCATTGACAATCCGGGCGATAAATATTTGTTTGAAACCTTGCAGCATTTTGGCTCGGGTATTTCTGATTACCCCTGTTTGAAACAAATCGGTTAATCCGTCTATATACGCGTCACCGGCAATTTATCCAGGCACTCCGCGAGCAATGTAGATATTTTTTTTTTGAAGACAGGATGTTCAAAGTCAGGCAGGATCTCTGCCAGTGGGACCAGGGAAAACCTGCGATCCTGTAATTTTTGATGAGGGATATGAAGATCTGGACGCGACAAAACCATATCCCCATATAGGAGAATATCAATATCTATCAGGCGGTCGGAATAATCCGGGGACCTCCCCCGCCGGCCAATTTTCGCTTCAATCAGATGGATCTGTTCCAGTATCCTGTCCGGATCCATTCCAGACCATACAGTGAGGCACTGATTAAGGAAGCCATTCTGGCTGTCATATCCCCAGGGTGCTGTTTCATATATCGATGAAACAGACTCAATGGGGCCGATTGATCTTTCGATCAGTAAACAGGCCTGGTGAAGATTCCCGGAGCGGTTACCCAGGTTGCTTCCCAATAACAATACCAGCAATTTTTCGATCATACAAGAAAAAAAACAATTTTAGGATATTTTTAGTTCAATTAGAAAAATAATACCGAGAATTGAGTTCAATTTTACATATCTTTGGGCGTTTAATCCTTATGTAATGAATCAATTATGAGAAGCTTTCTTAAATATACCCTGGCTACCATTGTAGGTATTTTCCTCAGTACATTGCTCTTTTTCATCTTGCTCATTCTGATCATAAGTGCATCTTCATCTGAAAAACCGGTTGAGGTCAAAGACAATTCCATCCTTTATATTAAGCTCAATGAAAAGATTGTTGACAGGACGGTCGATAATCCCTTTGATTTTCTGCCTGCCGGTCTGCCCATGGTGCGTGAGATCGGGCTGAATGATATCCTGGATTGTATCAATAAGGCCAAAAAGGATGATCATATTTCCGGGATCTACCTGGATATGATCTCCCTGGCTGCAGGATTTGGGAGTACGGAAGAAATCCGGAATGCCCTGCTGGACTTCAAGGAGTCCGGGAAATTTATCATGGCCTTCAGTGATACATATACCCAGAAGGCTTACTATCTTGCCTCGGTGGCTGACAGTTTGTACCTGAATCCTTCGGGAGATTTGCTACTTCGCGGACTGGGAGCAGAAATCATGTTCTATAAAGGGGCCCTGGATAAACTGGGCATAGAGGCCCAGGTAATCCGCCATGGTGATTATAAAAGCTATGGTGAACCTTACACCAACGACCGTATGAGTTCCGAAAACCGGACTCAAACAATGCAATGGATAGGCTCACTCTGGGATCATATGCTCAAAGGGATTGCTGAACAGCGTGACATAGATGTGGAAACCCTGGATCAATATGCTGAGAATTTCACGATCCGTTCCGCCCAGCTGGCCCTTGAGCATCAAATGGTGGATGGACTCAAATTCAAGGATGAAATCATTGATGAACTGAAAAAGTTAACCGGGACAAGCCCGAAAAAGGACCTGAACAATATCACTATCAATAAATACAAGAAGGTACATGTAAAAAAGGAATACAAAGGATACACCAGGGACAAAGTGGCTGTGATCTATGCACATGGAGATTTTATACTGGGCAATACTGGTGAGGGGACGGTTGGTTCGGAGAGGATCTCCAGGGCCATCCGGAAGGCCCGCCGGGACAGTACAGTCAAAGCCATTGTACTCAGGGTGAATTCCGGAGGTGGTGTTGCCCTTGCCTCCGAGGTGATTTATCGTGAAGTCGTCCTTGCAAGCGAAACAAAACCCCTTGTTGCTTCCATAGGTGATGTGGCTGCTTCCGGGGGATATTTTATCCTCGCACCGGCAGATACCGTACTTGCCAGTCCCAACAGTATCACGGGTTCAATTGGCGTCTTTGCCATGTTCCCCAACATTCAGCCATTTTTTAACAAAAAATTGGGTATCACTATCGATGTGGCTAAAACCAATAAGCATGCTGATGTGGGCACACCCTTCAGACCATTGTCTGCAGATGAAAAGGATATCCTGTACACCATGGTGGAACGAACCTATGATTCCTTCGTCACAGGTGTCTCTTCAGGACGTCATATGACAAAGCAGGACGTCAATAATATTGGTGGTGGAAGGGTCTGGAGCGGAGAAGCTGCCCTTGAAAACGGATTGATTGATATGTATGGTGGACTAAGCGATGCCATTAAGGTTGCCGGGGAAATGGCGGGTCTTGAAAAATACAGGGTTATTTCCCTGCCTGTGCTTGAAGATCCGCTTGATGTATTTATCAGGGAACTTACTGAAAATACCAGGACACGTATGGTCCAGAAGGAGCTGGGCGAGTTTTACAAATATTTCAAATCAGTCAGTGAACTGGAGAACCTGTTTGGTATTCAGGCCCGTATACCATTCATGTTTGAGATACACTAGGTATGCCGGTCCCCACCAGAAATAACCTGCGTATCTTATTGTATCCATTTTCTTTATTGTACGGTCTGGCAGTATCCATCCGTAACAAGCTGTATGACTACAGTGTCATCAAATCGCATGAATTTCCCATTCCTATCATATCGGTAGGTAACATTACAGTGGGTGGCACCGGTAAAACACCACATGTTGAATACCTGATTGAACTGCTGAAGGATGAATTCAATGTGGCAGTGCTCAGCAGGGGATACAAAAGGAAAACCAGGCACTTCATCATGGCTGGTTCCGACTCCGGCGTAGAGGACATTGGAGATGAACCGGTACAGATCAAGCAGAAATTTCCTGATGTTCATGTGGCGGTGGACCGCAAACGGGTCAACGGAGTGGAACAACTGATGGCAAAAATTCCCGATCTGGATGTTGTACTGCTCGATGATGCCTATCAGCATCGGCGTATTAAACCGGGACTGTCTATCCTGCTGATTGATTTTAACCGTCCCATCACGAAAGATCGATTACTGCCTGCAGGCCGGCTGAGGGAAAAGGCATATGAGAAAAGACGGGGCAACATTATACTGGTTACAAAATGCCCGGACAGGTTGAAACCCATCGAGCGACAGATGATCGTCAAGGAT
>LJUP01000210.1 GCA_001303955.1 Bacteroides sp. SM23_62
AGGGCGGATTTCCTGATAAAATTCCTGCGGGGATTTTCAGGTGCTTGCGCTGGTTCTCTTGCTTTCATACCTGTTGTGCTGAATCCTTTTTCAGGCTGATCAATTTGTGCTAAAATTAGAAATTAATTGACATTAAGTTGAATATATGGTAACTTGATAGATAAACACATATAATAAATATGAGAACCGTATTGCCAAAAAGTAATCTCATGCTCACCATTGTGGTATCTGTCTCATCAGCTTTTACAATGGCTCAGGATGGAAATGACCTGATCACCGCCGTTGCCTATCAAGATCTGGACAAGGTAAAAAGCCTGATAGAGGCTGGCGTCGATATAAACTACCAGGATTCATATGGATCTACTGCTCTGATTATGGCCTGCCAGTATGATTTCGTGGACATTGGCCGGCAGCTGGTTGAAGCAGGAGCTGATCTTTCCATCCGATCAAAATCGGGACATACTCCCCTGATGGCAGCGGCACAGGCATCAGAGGAGCTGTTTGATCTGCTGGTATCAAGAGGGGCTGATATGTCTGTAAAACTTAAAGACGGCACCTCTGCTTTTACATTATCAATATCAGGAGCCTTATCGGAACGTATCGGTCTTGGAATTGCAAAAAAGCTTCTGGACAATGGGGCTGATGTAGACGAATCAGCTACTTCCGGTCCCACAGAAGGCTATACATGCCTTATGATGGCTGCCAGAAATCAACGCCCGGATATTGTAAATTTCCTGGTTGAAGAAGGAGCCGATGTAAATGCCAGCGCTGCCGATGGCAATACCCCATTATCGCTGGCTGAAGAAGAAGATGATCAGGAAATGGTTGCGCTGTTAAAACAACTGGGTGCTAAATAAATTTTCCAAGGGAAACAGAATGCCCCTGCCCATTGTCCCATGAAAATATTACCTTAACCTTCCCGAAAAGAACCGGAGTGTTGGTTCATATGGATTTGATTCATGCCAGACTGATCCGTCATGCTAAACTACATTAAAGAATCCTTGAAAAGGATGGCGGCAAGGCGAAAATTCCGCACCTATAAGCATACCATAACGGATTATAATTTCCCGGGTGCCGGGGCATTCCGGTATGCCAGTTGGGACACTCCTCTATCAATGGGAAAAGTCATTACCAGTGATCATTACCAGTATTACAAACAGTTTATTAAAGAAGGGGACCTGGCAGTTGATATTGGAGCCAATATCGGGGATACGACCGTAACCATGGCCTTGGCGGCTGGCAGAAAAGGATTGGTCCTGGGCAAAGTGAAATGCCTATTTGTGGGATTGGAAAAACGGGGACTTTTTAAAGATGTTTAACCATACCGGCAAAAAAATAGAATCCGTTTCTGGCACCCCAGCGGGCATTATATTGCATATGCCGGGCGTAATCCCTACATTTACATCTATCGGGCAGCTGATATCCTGGAGTACAGCAACGATGCCATTCCGGTTGCACATAAGTCATGGGCAGGCGATAATGCAGAATACCTGTATTTTAATGCAGACGGCAGCTTTTTAGCCAGTGCACATCAGAATGGATTGATAAAACTATGGGCATGGATGGGGGAAGCCCCTGACCTGAATACCAAACATTATCAAAGGATTAAAACACAGCAAAAGGATGCAGTGGAATAATTGCCTGATTAAAAATCCATTCATAGATATGTCAGCAAAAAAATGGATATTCCTGTTTTTCTTTTTGGTTGGCCTAATTATCATTGGATGCAATACATTCCGATCGGGGAAAAACACCATATTGCTTGCAGATGATTTCAGGTTCCTGCCACGAGGTCCGCTGGGCAGTGAGCTGGGAGCAGAGACCGAATATCATTTTCTTCACCAGGCCAGACCCAGGGGGAACTGGTCCATATCGACCTTCAGGTACAACCTTTCCGCTTCGTGGTCTGTCCGTGAAACAGGTGGAAAACGTTTCTTATACCAGGATGGGGTAAATCCCGATGACCATTGGCACCCGATGATCATTGCAGGATCTTCATTATGGACTGATTATCGATTGAATACCAAGTTTTCACCGGATACGCTTCCCGGAAGGGTGGGAATCGTTTTCCGATACCGGCATGACCGGTCGTACTATTTTTTCGGACTGGAAAATGATTCTGCGAAATTGATCATGGTGGATCACGGAATTGCATTCCGGAAACCCTGTGAAAAAATCCTGGCCGGAGCAAAATTTGCCTACGGTCCGGATGATCTGATCGAAGTAAATATCAATGTGCTGGGTTCAGATATCAGGGTATCGATTGACGGGGGACCAGCATTCCAGGTGACAGACACCGTTTTTAAGGAGGGGAAAATTGGTTTTCTGGCGGATGTTCCGGCTTCTTTCTATGCCATCCAGGTAAGCACAACAAGGGCAGGATTTAATGATTTTACTTCCAGGGAGAAAAGAAACAGGGAAATAAGTGATTCACTGATGACAGAGAATCCCAAACCTGTAGTTTATAAAAAGATAAGTACGGAAGGATTCGGTGTGGGCCGTAACCTGCGGTTTGGAGACCTTGATGGTGATAGGGAAACAGATGTCCTTGTGGGACAGGTGATACATCATGGTCCAAAAGACGCCAACAGTGAATTGAGCTGCCTGACGGCTATTACGCTGGATGGAAAGATACTCTGGCAAATAGGTTCTCCCGATGGGTGGAAAACACATCTGACCAATGATGTGGCTTTCCAGATCCATGATATTAACCAGGACGGAGAAAACGAAGTCATCTACTGCATGAACCAGCAATTGATCATAGCCGAAGGTCGGAATGGAAGAACCATTAAGAAAATACCCACACCTCTGGTCCCCGAAGGCAAACCCGCATCGAGGCATAACATATTCAAAAGAATACTGGGAGACTGCATTTACTTTGCGGATCTTTCAGGAAGGGGCTATCGGGGAGATATTGTGCTGAAAGACCGCTACAGTTACCTATGGACATTCGATCGTGACCTGAACTTATTATGGTATAATGAGTGCAATACGGGGCATTATCCTTACAGTTATGACACAGACCATGACGGAAGGGAGGAACTGATCATGGGATATACCCTGTTTGACGATGATGGAACTGCGATTTGGAGCCTTGATACTGTTTTGAGCGATCATGCAGATGGTGTGGCCATTTTAAAATACAGGGAAAACGATCCTCCCATTTATATGTGTGCCGCCAGTGATGAGGGAATGTTTTTCGCGGATCTTTCAGGCACTATATTGAAGCACCATTACATCGGGCATGTGCAGAATCCGGCAGTGGCAAACTTCAGGGAAGATCTCCCAGGGCTTGAAACCGTTTCCATCAATTTCTGGGGCAACCAGGGGATTATTCACCTGTATGATGCAACCGGCGATATTTATCACAGCTTTGAACCGAACCAGTACGGAAGCATGTGCCTGCCGGTGAACTGGACCGGAGATTCAGAGGAATTTTTCATTTTAAATGCCCATGTCGATGAAGGGGGTGCATACGACGGATTCGGCCGCAAGGTCCTGATATTCCCTGATGACGGCCATCCTGATATGTGTTATGCCGTTCTGGATATTACCGGTGATTGTCGGGATGAAATCGTAGTCTGGGACCCCAATGAAGTATGGGTGTATACACAGGATGATAACCCACGGGCTGGCAAGCTGTACAAGCCGTTGAGAAATCCATTGTATAATTATTCAAACTATCAGGCCACTGTCTCCCTGCAGGATTGGGAATAATCAGAAGAAATTAACAGCATGGAGGTCAGATATTTGATTATTGATCATATTTATTGATGATGAGATTAAACCGGCAATACAGTTTTTCCATATACTTCGTTGAGCACTTGTGCCAATCCGGCATAAACAGCAGAAAAACCGCATATTATTCCTTCATAACCAGCAATGTGTTTGAGGGTAGGATTATTGGTTAAATCCCCTAAGGCCAGTAATAAGAAAAGTAAAGTCAGGGAGGCGAATATGAATTGTAGGGCACGGTTCAATTTAAGTGTACCAATAAATAAAACCCCTGTAAAGATTCCCCACATTAATAAATAGGCCACCATAGCTAAATTATTCGGGGGGATACTTAATCCAATTTTAGGCATTACAATCAGGGCAACCAGTGAAAACCAAAAAAGGCCGTAGGAAGTAAACGCCGTTGTTCCGAAGGTGTTTCCCTTTTTCCATTCCATGATTCCAGCAATTACCTGGGCTATACCGCCATAAAATATACCCATAGCCAAAATCATTGAACCCAGTTCGAAAATACCAGAATTATGCAAATTCAAAAGTACAGTAGTCATTCCAAATCCCATTAAACCGAGTGGGGCAGGATTGGCTGTACTATCCCCTTTTATGGCAGTTGCTATTTCACTTTCTATTTGTTTGATTTCTTTTTCCATATTTACTTATCCCTTAAAATTGTGTTCAATATAGTATTCAATCCAATGCCAATATAATTAATAATCCTGACAGGTATACTGAATCAAGAATACAATACTGAAAAATATAATGCAATATAAATGAATCTTTCCGGAGTCAATCAGTTCAATGCATCATATGGTCTTCTAGGTATCCATATTTATATATATTTATATCGAAATCAGAAAAACCTTTTGTATGGACATACACAGTAATATAAAAAAAATTATTACCCTATTCCTGGTTACCATCCTGTTGGTACTCTTTTTATTATCCTGCAGTAATCGGCAGAAAGAAACAGCAGATCCGTCATACTATCCTGAAAAACCGAATATTATCTTTTTCATAGCAGATGATATGTACCCGGAGATGTTCAACTGTCTTTCCGCCGGGGGGGAGGGGGAAAATCTGACGCCCAATCTTGACAGGCTGGCTGCCGAAGGTACTATTTTGGTGAAACAGTACGTGGTTTCCCCGGTTTGTACGCCAAGCCGATACAATTGTCTGACCGGCAATTATGCCAGCAGGGCAACAAATAAACAGTTCATGAGAAAAACGGAACAGGAGGAGGGACAGACAGTCATCCAGTGGAATTCCTTCATAACGGATAGGGACAGGATCCTGCCGCATTACCTGAAGGAGCTCGGGTATACAACCGGTATGGTTGGCAAGAATCATGTGATTGAGGTCGGGGGACTGGAAGGGTTTCCCGATTTTAATGCTGATCCCAGGGATCCCGAGATCGCAAAGAGAATTGAAGATAATTATCGGAAGGTTGAACGGTCCATACTGAACTGCGGATTTGATTATACGGGAGGAATCTACCATAATAATCCCAACTTCATTGGTGTTTCAGAACTGGCAGTGCAAAACCTGGACTGGATCACCCTGGCAGGACTGGATTTCATTGATAAATACCATGAAAATGAATTCTTCCTGTATTATGCCACCACTGTTCCGCATGGTCCGACCGAGCCGGAACGTTCCTGGAATGCCGATCCGAAAATTACCGCCAGGGGATTTCTGGAAGAAGTTCCGGAGGTAATGCCGGCCCGGCACACACTGCCCGAAAGACTGGAGCAAGCCGGGCTCGGTGGAACAGATAAGGAAAACGTACTCTGGCTCGATGATGCCCTCGGAGCACTGCTCAGCAAACTCGAAGAGCACAATATCCTGGATAAGTCCATTATATTCTTTTTCAATGACCATGGCCAGCATGCAAAGGGCACACTTTACCAGGGAGGTGTATTGAATCCCAGTATCATATGGAAAGCTGGAGGCTTCCCTTGCGGAAATGTCTGTGAGGCTAAAATCTCCAATGTGGATTTTGCTCCAACCATTCTTGAACTGGCAGGGGCAGAAAAATTGGATAAAGATTTTGACGGCCGGAGCTTCAAGGCCGCCCTTGACGGGGAGCAATCCGAATCCCGTGAGTCACTTTTTTTTGAACTCGGTTATGCCAGGGCGGTGATCATGGGAAATTACAAATATTATGCGGTCAGGTATCCGGAGTATGCAAAGAACTGGACAGCAGAGGAAAGGGCAGGTGTATTGGACCGGTATAATGATGGAAGGACATTCCGGAACATGGCCATAGTGAACCGGGACCCGGAAAAGCCATTCAGCCACCTGGAAGTCGTTCCGGGCGGGGGACATGCAGAAAACCAGAGTTATGGCAAGAAACCAGGATATTTTGACCCGGACCAGCTGTATGACCTTGAAGCCGATCCAGGGGAAATGAATAACCTTGCCAATAATCCAGAATACAGGGAAATCCTACTTGAGCTGAAGGCCGAACTTCAAGAGTACCTGGATGATCTGCCAGGCAAGTTCGATCTCTGACAATGCCCGTCTGGCATAACCATCGTTGTTTTTGCTCCGGCATCCCTGATCCTGATCTGAAACATAAAACCATTATAGACTATGAAACGCAGAGAATTTATCAAGACCAGCGCCGTTGCTGCCGGCACAGTTGTAAAAGCAGGCGGGAAAAAACCAGGGCTTTTTGCTGACCACTAAGAAATGTACGAGATACAGGGTTTACTGTCAGTGGCCATAGCAACGCCCACACACTGGCATGGCCTTCGAAACCACTTCTACCGTAATTTACGGTAATCTGACTTTTCTAGTAAATTCAGCCATTACCATTGGTACATCCACTATGGATATCCTGGATAACAAGGAAGCCCAAAATATGCTCAAAAGGGAGTACCGGGCCTCCTATCAGCATTCCTATACATACTGAGCATGGCTGCAAAATGTCTGGTCATCCTGTTCTGCAGTATTATGGGTATGTTCAACCCCAAATCCCTTTGTCCAATATCCCATGAATTATTACCTTTGCTTTCCCGAAAGGGATAAGGGGTGTTAGCTCAGTTGGTTCAGAGCGCATACTTGACAGGCATTCAAATACTTATGGAAGCTCTAATAAATATCCACTTCAATCCCTCAAAACAAATCGCTTACCTAAAACATGGTTAGTAACAACCATCTGTGAAATCAATAATCCCATATATTTAGTTCAATCATAGTTGGGATTAAATGGGACAGTTAAGGTTATATTGCGAAAAAGCGGGTAACTTAAGGATGGCAGATACCCAATAGTAATAAGGCTAACCCGCCACACCAAAAGAAACTTAAATACATCTCAGGGTATTCTGCATTAGAAAAGGAATGGAGCGGGAAATACCCTATGTATCTATAATAGCAAACACCCAAATCATAATGAGATTAATGCTTTCCTTCTAAAAGAATATTCCAGAGTTATTGATAAGCTAATAAAACTGAACAATAAAGGAAAACCATTTACGGTACTAAATATTAATGTGCGAATGAAACAAAAATCATCTTTAACATCACTATTCGCGTTTGCATAAGACCTAATCTAAAAGCCAATAGAATCTGACAGGATAGGAAATGCAGAAAACTATAAAATGATAAAAGAGTAATCAAACGTTTCAAACGTGGAAGGGACCCAAAATCTGCAGATATCAATTATAATGATATACGAATTTTGAGACCTACTATCACTTTGGCCAGAATCAATCTGTAATCTAGCCGGGAATTCTAAGAATGAAGGTCATTGCCCAAGTTATTTTCTTTCAAGCTGAGCATACGGTCCTCTGTGCAGCTGTTTATATACAGCCTGCATAATTAACTCATCACAACATATGTGCGAAATGATTATTTAATTAATTTCAAGAAGAGTGCTAACTCTTAAGTCAACCTGGATGCTTACCGACAATTGAAATTGCAATTAGGGCCGGTATGCAACAAACATAAATATTATGTCAATAGCAGCACTGGCACCAGTGTCGTAACAATAAACATCAAAAGTGCCATCGCTACTAATTAACGGAATTGAGACATTCACGTCAGCACTGTTCCCCCCATAAGCTATAGCCATTGGTATAAATGGGTGGCTATCATACCCGTCAATAGCTATCTTATATCTTCCTGTAGATACTTTACTCACAGAGAAATTAAGTGTCGAATAGATATCATTTCTTACACCATCTGCAGATACCAATCCATAGGCGACCGGAAGTAAGTGGGCAGCACCAACTGAATTATGCAAGACCTTTTCGCGAAAAATAGCATTTCCATCCTGATCAATCTGTACATCGAACGAGCCTTCAGTTCCAATATTTAGACCTTTGCTTGCATTATCGTTTAAGATATATGCTTCACCAGTACCATTCGTGCCCACTCTTAAACCGCCATTTTCATTAGTCGCGTCACTAATTCTGGCATAGGAGACTCCAGAAGAAGTATAAACCTGCAATGCATTAACGGGATCGGCAATTCCTATTCCTACGTTGCCCGAATTGTAAAATATGTGTGTGCCATTTTTCGTCCAAAGACTAGTATCTTCTTCAGCTACTGTTTGAGCATGTAAGGCATATGGAACACTGACCAGCTGGCTGGTTCCCATTTCCGTCCCGTCAATACTTACTTTAATGAAGTAAGGACCATCGGCCCAATCAATGTCTGCGAATACATCTGTTGTATTACCTGTGCCGATAATTAAGCTAACTAATCCAAATTCATTTGTCACAGTATCATGGGTTTCACTGTAAACAGCTGTACCTAATGCTGAACCCTGTAATATCTCAAATTCAAATTGAACATTTACATTTACCCTGATGTCGCCAGAACCATTTCGGACCACTGCCTGGTAGTTCAGTCCCTGGGGCACCTGAGATAATAGATTGGCAGATATCAAAAGAGAAATTAAAAGAAAGTTTAACTTTTTCATAGATTATTTTGTTTTGATTATTGTAATGATTACTTGATCTTTTTTATTGTCAGATACCCTTAACAAATAGGTTGCAGCGGGTAAAGCTGTGAAATCAATTTTAGTTTCAGTATCTTCAATTGCCTTACTGGAAAGCTCTTTCCCTTCAATGTTAAATAGATGATAAGTTAAATTATCCACCTTATATTCCTCTATTTTAAGAGTAATTTCATCGCTAACAGGATTTGGATAAGCCAAAATTTTTAAAGGGATTTCTGTTAATTGTTTAATGGAACTAATGGCCAGATTCGTCTGATGAAAACCCTCAGTAAGAGTTATTGAACCACTGTTCAGAGTGCTTACTGCTACTTCACCTATAGTCCAGTACACCTGGTTGCTACCAGAACTATTCTGACTGCCACAGGTGGTAATTACTTCCTGGGCCATTAGTGCATTACTCGTCAGCAATATTAAAATGCTAACATTCAAGATAAGAAGTGATTTTTTCATAGGCTGTTTGTTTAAAATGTGAATGTGAACGGGATTATATCTGTTTTAGTCATACAATTAATGGAATGTTTATTGAAAGATCCTCTGTCAGATTAATTTTTATGATTTACAACCTTGATAAAAAAGGACGTTTTAATACCCTGGAATAAGACATATGTTATATTCTCAGTTTATTTGAATAAGTTATACATATTATTTTATATTAGATAGCTTTTTTATTCACTTATATTCTGGGACTTCTTATATAATCGGTCTATTGTTTTAATTTCCAAAATGATTTGGGTGTCTTATGTTCCGGTCGTTTTAAAGGGTTTATTATAACATTTAAACTCATGGGATATTCCAAACTGTACTATTTTGGAGGAACTGTGTCGTAGAATAATACTATCCTGTTAACAATCATTTGTTGCAAAGGAATTCAATAAATCAATGTTGATTATTCGAACTTGTTTATAAAATAAATTAGGGATATCCAAATGAAGGATTGTGAATAATTGGCTAAATTCGACATTATAATACACAGATTTCATTACTTCATCAACCCAGAACCATTATCATGAAGATCCTAAACCAATTTTTTTATTGTCACTGCTTCTGTGTGCCTTGTTGGTTGTATCACAAAAACCAAGAAGGA
>LJUP01000211.1 GCA_001303955.1 Bacteroides sp. SM23_62
TTTATAATACATGATCCATATCGAATCTCCTGTTGCAGAGGTCTTGAATATGATGGCATCCATATCACCGGGATCAACTTTCGCATATCCGGTAATGATCAGGTCGTCATCTGTCAGGCAAGCATCCCTGAATTCCAGATCCCTGTAATAGCTGTAAACATTATCCCAGAGGACAGTGCCGTCATGAGAGATATTTGCCAGGTATCCATGCTTGCGGGTGGCATCCGTAGAGCTTCCGGAAATTAAATATCCATTATCCACCTGGATCATGCTATAGCCATGATCATCGCGATCCGTGCCGAAGAACACCGGATAACCTGGATTCTGCCGGCCAAATTGATCCGTGATGATGAGGATCATATCTTTACCACCAACATTTTCAAAATTGCTCAGGATGGCATATCCGTCTGTGGTCTGTATCACTACCGTGCCTGTATTGTCATCAATATCCACCGCATAATACTTCAGGAAGCTCTCCTCCTGCTTTTCCAAGAGAGAATAGTTATCGCAGGAAGAATAAAGAAAGATCATTCCAGCAAGTACAGTCCATAGTATATGCCTTCCAATACCGATGTTCATCCGATTGTGCAATTAGCGTATCTTTTTAATGGTATAAATGCTCCAGGCCATACCAACCCGGATGGAAATATTCCTGAGTCCGAAATCCGAGTCAATCCAGCCATCCGTCCAGAGATTTTTTTGATCATACCTGTTTGTTCCCTTCTTCAGTGTTTTATTCAAAGAGATATGATAATCCAGTTCTGAGAAAAGGCAAGACTTTTTAAAGTTCAATTTCAAGCCACCCCCCCCGCCTAAAAAATAGTAAAGTTTATTCCTGAACTCCAGGTGGACCCGTTGAATGTTCGGCTTGGTATAAATAATAGTACCAGTACCGGGATTCAATTTTTCTATATTACTCTGTGTCCTGGACCCGGTCAGATAACCAAGCATGAATCCTGCCTTCGCATAGAGTTGAATCTTGGTATCCAGAAATGTGACCTTGGCATAGACAGGAAGCTGTATCAGGGAATTTGTCTCGGATTGTTCGATTTTGTATATCCCGCTAATCGCATTTTCATAGCGGATTTCATACTTCGCTAAAAGATAGCCTGGTTCTGTGTTTATGGAGAATACTTCGTTGACAGGAATATCCATATAGGCTGCTGCAAAAAACCCGGTACCGTTGGCCCGGTAGGTGAATTTATCGGAAAAGGGACTGTAAGGTTCAATGATCCTGCCGGAGGTCCATGCGGGACCCAAACTGATTCCTAGATCCATGGATCTCCTGACATTGAAACTATTGAAAATATATTGAAAATCAACAAGATCGCTAGCAACAGGCTGAAAATCCGGAAATTCTTTCAGGAGAAAATACATAGACTCCTCAGCGGCTGCTATATCATCATTCAGGTAATGTGCAAGGATGATCAAACGGTAGGCTTTCTGCTTGTCCGTTTCACTGTATAATTCCATACAGTTCTCCAGCAGGGCAGGAACTTCTTCAAACAATCCTGTATTGAACAGTGTTTCTGCCCCATCAAGCTTGGTCAGGCAATCCTGATCCTGAGCCCATGAAACTGCTGTAACAATGACTAAAAATGATGTGATCAATATGAATTTGAGAGGGCCCTTTGTCATTTACTGCAGGTTTCTTCAAATGGCACATCATCCCCGATATAATTCTGCCATTCAGATTGAGATAAATTTCTGTTTATATTGGGACAGATAAAATTTGACAAATCCTCTATCCGAACAGGATAACCTACCAATGGATTTGAGCTTTTGCTGCCAACAACGATATTCCTCCCACGATTAATAAACTCAACGGAATATATAAAACCATTAAGATTTACTATTTCAATAGCCGGCTCGTTGGTATCATCAAGATCCAGCACATTAACCCTGCCATCTGTACTTGACGTAGCCAGATATCTCTGCGAAGGATCCACTTTGATCTCAATGATCCTGGCCTGGTGCATTTTTCTTCTGAAGGTCAGCTCCCTATTATTTACAGACCATATTCTGAGAAATCCCTTCTGATCACCAGAGATCAACATGTTTCCCTGATTCCTGAAGGCAAGGCTCATGATCTGGTTTCCAGTTTCACTATAAAGCTCTACGGGTGTATTAGAACCCCCTCCTGAGAACAATAACAGCTTGCCATCCCTGGTTCCCACAGCAACGGTTTGGTCATTGCCAGAAATCGCAAGGGACTTGGCCGGGCCATCCAGCTCATGGAATACCTCCCTGATCCCTGATGCCAAATCCCATTTGTAAATGGTATTGTCTATTCCACAGCTAATCATTGAACGGTTGTCATTAAACATCGCAATGCCTCTTACCCGGTTCTGATGAGCGCTGAAGATCCTGGGAGCACTACCGGGCTTACTCAGGTCAAATACCTGTATGCCAATGCCTTCACAACCACAAACCAGCCATCTTTCATCCTTGCTCAGGGCCAGGACATTGTTGATTGAATTATTCTTGATGATTACCTCAGGCTCAGGCATCCCTTCAAAGCGATCCCAACGGATCAACCTGCCGTTGCTTCCGGCTGAAAACAGCCAGCTGTTCCTGGGGGCATACACAATGGAACGGACAGATTCCGTGTGCCCCGGATATATGATTTCATACCTGACATCCATGTCCTGCAAGGCATTCCTTAATGCCAGGTAAAGATTTGCCTGGTTGCGGAGTCCGCCATACTGCCCATTAAATTTGAATGCCTGGTATGCCAGCAGGGCTTTCAGTTCGCTATCATAGGTAATCTCAAGTGATGTGTTTGCAAGTGTCTGGGAAAGCAGGATAATGTTTTCCCTGTAAGCCTCCTGTTTCTCCCTCTCTATCCTTGCAGCCTCTTCACGTGCAGCATCCGTAGCACTTTTTGCTTCTTCCAGGTTAACACTGACCTCCGCAAGATTGGCCTCCACGATTTCTGTCTTCTGAATAGCCTCATCCGCCGTCTTGACGGCAACATCCCTTTCATCTGTCCTCACCAGAAGGTTAGCCTCCACAATGGCCTTTTGGTCTTCCAGCAGGGCGGCATACTGCATGGCTCGCTGCTCCTGCATTTTGGCCTCGGCGGCAAATTCCTCGGCAAGTACCCTCTGTTTTTCCTCTTCCACACGTGCTTCATCAGCTACTTTTCTCAATTTAATACTGTTGATCATAAAAACGACCGAGACAACAGCTGCAATGGCCAGAATAATGGCGAACAAACGGGTCCTTCTTATCTCCCTCCCCCTGGCCTTTTCCCTCAATGCCTCCTCTTCCTTATAGGATGCCTCACTGATCTCGAGGAATTTCATACTGCGCACGTATGCAGGATGGTATTGCGAGGCCCATACTTCATTGGGCTGGAAATTATCCCTCCAGGATATGGCAAGGAATAATTCCGGTGGCCGCCAGGGACCAGTCTTCCCTGACTGGTATAACATGGAAGCATCGATCAAACGCAGATATAGCTGTACTGCATCTGATTCCTCTTCTATCCAGCTTTTCAGACGCTTCCAGTTACGCATGACAGCTTCATGTGAAATATCCAGTACCGTTTCATCCGAGAGCTCCTCTAAAATATCCGGAGTGATAATAGAATTACCTTCGGCCCTGAAGAGATTGGCCACCTTGTAGACGTCTTCCCGGGAACATTTTGATATCCTGAGAATATTGGCTATGGAAGTTGGTCTTCTGATCCCTTTGTTATCCGCCCCGGATTCAGTGATTGTTTGAAAGATCTTCTTACAGGCTATTTTCTCATCTTCTGATAATTCGTTGTATAACTCCTCTGTATGCAGCGAGATTGCTTCCTCCAAACCACCAACAGCTTTATAATCATAGATATTGATCGGCTGATCCGCCTGTTTATTGGTTTTCCAGAAATTATACAACCGCATCATTAAATGCTGAAGCACGGGCAGCTGATCAGGCTTGTCTCCAATGTGATTTAATATCTCCTGTAAAACATCCGGACTGATCTTTGCATCGGTCAGTGATGCGGGACCCAGAATGGCAGACCTGTATGCCTCGCGGGTCATTTGAGGCACAAGGTAATGACTGAGATTAATGTACTCTGTCAGTGTCTGGTAGTTTGAACAGTTCCCGACGAAATCCGACCTGATACAGATAACCACGTAAATCGGCACCTTGTCCTGTTTTAGTGCCTCTACCAGCAGGTTGATCAGCAACAAGGATTCATCAATATCCGGATTCTTTTTATCAATCCCTGTAGTAAATCTGAACAACTCCTCAAACTGGTCAATGAAAATCAATATATTCTCCTTCTGGTAATTTTCAATTTTACCAACTAGTGTGCTGATTTCCAGTGCCTTTTTGGTAAAAAGAACATAATTCAGGTTGGTTTCCGATTCAATTTGTTCCGGTTTTTTATCCGGACTTGCGAAGGATTCTGTCAGGGTTATCGAAAGACTCTCAATGGGTGAATATCCGGGATGCATCCTGGCTATTTTCCACCTTGATCCGGCTTCATACAAATAACCACCGTACAATTGAGGGATGATACCGCAATTGATCAGGGAGGATTTCCCGCTTCCGGATGGTCCGATGATAGCTATGAATCTGTTCGAGGTCAATAGTTCCAATACCTTCTCACTCTGTCCGTCTCTTCCGAAAAACAGGTGCTTCTCCACGTGATTGAAGGCCCGGAGACCAGGAAAAGGATTCTTGATATCCTTAACTTCATTATCTCCAGAACCGGGATTTATAGATACCGATTTAACCATACTAAACTATCATTTTTTTAAGGTATTTCTTGAAGAAATCCTGGCCCATTAATTCTGAGACTTTGATATATAAGAACTCATCAAATTTAGGTAAGTGCAGTACAGGTTCTTTATCGCTGATGACAGCCTGGAATGCAAATGGCCGCTTTCGCTGTGTCTTGGAAATTTTTATAATTTCCTTGATCGTACTTTCATACCACTGTGCATTATTCAAACCATAATGCACCAGTACTGCATCACAGTTTTGTAATGTTTCATGATGTGCCCTGATGAAACGTTCCTGCAGGTGAAGGTCATGTGTCAGCACTACATCTATAGGATAGCTGCGCAACTGGGAAGCGATATCCAATGCATCTTGGTAAACGGATTTCTCATGTATCAGGTAGATGCTGTTTTGCAGGGTATGCTCTGCCAGTGAAACCTTAAGCGCTATCCTGGACTTCAATACATTCATTACAAATTCCTTGAGCTGCTCAAAGGATCCTGTGATCAATTCTGTATCCCAACCGGAGTAGCCAATCTGTTTGCGGATTTTTTCAATTAACTTCTCCTGGAAAATATCCTGTATGTCTATATTTTCAGGAAGCCATATCACACGTGAACGTGATTTTTGTTTGCCTATATCACGACTAACCTCCCCATTCATGAATCGGGTAATCAAATCATATTCAATTTCCAGATCCGGTTTGCCGGAATCGTCTAACGCCATTCCTGATTTACCACCGATAAGTTGTATAATCAGGTCTGAAACATCCAGCAGGTCAATCAAGACTTCCTCCGTAATATCAGTCCATTTTATTTCATTGGAATCGGGCAATATTTCAATACCCAGTTTATTCAACTCATTGGTAAGGATTTCCCGCTGGCCTTCCAGGTCAGGTGTGGTCCTGCCGATATAGGCAATAATGGGCTGTTTCTTTACTGCCCGTCTTCTTGACTTTAGCTCAGCCTGGTGTGAAATAAGATCAATCACATCCAATATCTTCACCCAATAATCCTTATCAGAAGAATTCATCAATTCAGTCTGTTTGTACAGGTTGAATCCTTTCTGGGAATAAAACTTGATCACTTTCTCAATGTGTATCTGTAATATCTCGTGATCCAGTGGAGATTCTTTCAGGAATATAAGCGTTGTCTTCTTTGTCTGCAGATGCCTGGGCAAACTGCGCAGATAGTCCAGCAGTTGATCAAACTGCCTTTTCAGGTTATCCGTTCTGCTAACCTCGTCATGGATCAATATCAGATAGTAATCAAACTCTTCTGGCCTGAGGTCAGGAATTTGCTCGGCATATTCCATGAGATCCAGGCTCAGCACAAATTCCTTGGGATTTCCGGTAGTCCTCTTAACCGCCGATCTTAAATTATGCTGGAACTCAATCAACCAGGATTTGAAACTGTCATTTATCTCTGGGTAGAGAGTATCATGGATTATTAAAATTTTTTCTTGCTCCTGCATACAATGAAAATTTACCGGATTTTAACTCAACCTGGGAGATATGATGAAATCCAGGCGAAACAAAATTAAGAATTCGTTTAAATATTTTACTATCAATTAACAGGTACTTCTTATAGAAGGGAATTTAATTACAAATTTTAAAATCACCTGTTCCCAAATTTAGGAAGAATCTATTAGCTTTTCCTAATTTATCAACCATTTACTTAGCAAAAATTGATGAGTCTCACCCTGGACATTATATATGTTTATTTCAACCGGATGAAACTTCCGTCACCTGTTTCCATACCTTTGTGTATCCACCGCATTAATGTGATCGATTTGAACCCAGGTACAAGGTAGGTTGTTATCCACTCGCTTGATGTGCTGTCGATTTCCAGCTGATACAGGTGATTGGCCGTTTCAATCTGGTAAACCACCTTGCCGTTACAGACATGAGTCAACCTTGTACGTGAGCGATGCCAGTGAATTACCTGTCAAGCCATAACCTGAACTGGTGCGTCCTGGCCGTACTCACAAGCATATCCTCACTGGCAGGGGGATTGGTTTCCAGCTTTATCCTGCTGCGGGAAAGAATATGGATCTTTTCAATACTGGTATACTGTATGATCACCTGCCGGTTGATCCTGAAAAACAATTCAGGATCCAGCAATTGTTCCAGGTGCTCAAGGGAGAAATCGAGCGGATAATGGTGATTATCCCTGGTACATAGAAAGGTGTTCCCCTCCAAGGCATAAAAATAAGCCACTGACCGGGTTTCAACCGAAATGATCTTGCTCCCGATATTGACAGCAAAACGTTTTTTAAAATTGGCCTTTCGGCGTTCCAGTGTCTCCATCAGGGTCTCAATGTTAACCTGTTGGTTTCTGTCTGCAAGTTTCCGGTACTTCTGTATACTTTTCTGGAGTTTAGCCTTATCGACCGGTTTGAGGAGGTAATCGATGCTGTTCAGCTCAAATGCCTTGATGGCGTATTCATCATAGGCAGTCGTGAAAATCACAAAGCTGTCGACCTTTACCCGTTTGAAAATGTTGAAACTAAGTCCATCTGCAAGCTGGATGTCAAGCAGCAGCAGATCAGGGGGATCATTTGTCTCAAACCAGTTAACGGCTCTTTCAACGCTGTCAATTACATCAAGGACCTGCACGCCGGATCCGACCTCTTTCAGTAATTTTTCCAGCCTGGCAGCCGCCGGCTGTTCATCCTCAACGATCAGTGTTCTTATCATAGTTCAATGGTAAGCAGCGGAATAGCTACCTTAAAGATAGCCGATGTTTCTGTTATGATGACCTCGCGTGCGGTAAATAGTCTGTAACGTTCCGAAATATTCCTTAATCCCTGGCCGGTACTGGATATCCCTGACTTTTTCTGAAGGTTGTTCTCCACCAGGAGCGTTTCGTTTTCAGCTCTTACAGAAACTGATAATGGCCTGTCCCTGGAAATAATGTTGTGTTTTATGCTGTTCTCTACCAGCATCTGCAGCACCAGCGGGGGAATGGCATAATGGTAAAAGCTTTCCGGTACTTCGAGGGTTATATTCAGGTTGTCCCTGAACCTTGACTGCTGCAGATGGATGTATTTTTCAAGCAGGCTTATTTCCTCGCGTACCAGTACCAGCTCCTTATCCCGGCTGCCCAGCATATACCGGAAGAAATCCGAAAGGTCCCTGATGTACTTTACCGCTGCTTCGTTTTCATCCACCAGGTTCGTCAGGCTGTTCAGGCTGTTAAACAGGAAATGCGGATTGATCTGGGTCTTGAGCGTTTCATATTTGGCCTGGATATTATCCTTTTCCAGCCTTATGGATTTAGAAAAATGGTACTTCCATTGCTGGTAAAAATAGACCAGTTCATGGATGGCAGTGATCAGGTAAGTGATAAGCAGTGTGACAAAGGCTTCCATGAAGAGATTTTCCACCCGTTCAAAAACATTAAACCCTGTCTCGATCAAATAAAGGATGGATGAATACAGCATGGTCCACGCCGTAATCAACACAATTTCCCAGACCAGGTGTTTAACGGGATAGAATTCCCAGGGGAATTTACCCCACAGGTAACGTACGATGCCCATACAACCTATCCAGATGCCTGCCGTTATCGCTAGACCATGACCCAGGCTGGCCAGTCCCCTTACAGGGGAATCCATCCCTTGAGCGATAAGGAAAACCCCCGAGACCAAAATCCCAACCAGGATGATCAGTCCGGGATATATTTTCACACCGAATAATCTCATCCGGTAATTATTTTTACCTAAACTACACATTTTTTCAGAAATGGATGCGGTATAGGAACATCGGAATGAAACCCTGCTGGTAGACCGTATAGATCTCCTGCTCGCGGACATCATACCCTTCCATGAAGATGCTCTGGAATCCGGTCAGGTTTTGAAGGTCAATGGCCCATTCCTGGCTGGCCCTTTTTCCGTTTAATCTGATCCCGATACGGAAATCGGTGCGGAAATAATCATTATACCTGTCTTCATAGGCCCGGCTCCAGTCCCTCACCTCCTCACCTGTGCGGATGGACTCCTCCAGGTCGATCGGTACATACCTTCGTCCACCGGCCCAGACAGTTTTAAGGTCAAGGGTAAGTCTCAGGTTCCTGCCCAGCTTCCTTTCATAGCCCCCCAGGAGGTTGAAAACATAATTACCGTTAAAAGCAGTATTCCTGAGCTTTCCATCCGCCCCCTTGTACTTTGAATCAAACAGCGAGGCAGTAAACAGGAAATAATAGCCCTTGCTGAGGAATTTTTCCACGGTCAGTTCTATACCGTAATTCTGTCCTGTACCATTGTTTTCCAGGCTGTCCTCCATGGGCAGTCCGAAGAAATCCCCCGCATTGATCAGGGAAAATTCCGGGAAGGAGGGTTTGATGGGGACATTGTAAAGATGCTGGTAATAGGTCTCCATGCGGATCCGGAAATCATGATTGAACAAATGATCATATCCCAGCACAAAATGACCGCTGCGGGTATAACCCAGATCCTCATTGGTCGTGTGATAGGTCCTTGAAATGCTGTCCCATGTCTGGGCAAAATAAATGACCTTCGGCTGGGTCTGGCTGTGCAAACCGAGACCCAGGTTGAATGTATTCCTGCTATTCAGGTTGTACCTGGCGCCCAGTCTAGGTTCCAGTGCTATTTCATCAGGCCCCCCGAAGTATTGCAGGTGGAGTCCGGCGTAACCGGTCAATTTTCCCCCGAAATGATGCTGGTACTGGCCGAAAGCCCTTACCATGGCCATCTGTCCGTCCACATCCGCACGCCTGATGAACTCCCCGTAATCAGGATGGTTCAGGCTGTCGATGTAATCAATGGCAAAATGATCAAGTAAAATACCAAAACTGTAGTTGTTCCTGGCATTGATCTTTTGCCTGAACTGTGTGCTGAACGACCATCTGTTCTCCTGTTGTCTGCTTCTCAGGAACGGGACTTCGGGGAGGTCCTGGTGGACAGAATCCAGGACTGTGGTGGAATATGTCTGCTGGTATGAAAGCGTGGATTTGATCCTGGTTTTTTCATTGAAATAATAGGTATGTGACATACCAATGACAGCCAGTCCACTTCCAAAATCTGTAGCCATTCCAC
>LJUP01000212.1 GCA_001303955.1 Bacteroides sp. SM23_62
GGGCTGGAGAAGGTCCCAAGGGTTCGGCTGTTCGCCGATTAAAGTGGCACGCGAGCTGGGTTCAGAACGTCGTGAGACAGTTCGGTCCCTATCTGTTGTGGGCGTTGGAGATTTGAGAGGGCCTGCCTCTAGTACGAGAGGACCGAGGCGGACAGACCTCTAGTGTACCTGTTGTGGCGCCAGCTGCACCGCAGGGTAGCTACGTCTGGAAGGGATAAGCACTGAAAGCATCTAAGTGCGAAGCCTGCCTCAAGATGAGATCTCCTTTAAGGGTCGTTAAAGACGATGACGTTGATAGGTCGCAGGTATAAAGGCAGTAATGTCATAGCCGAGCGATACTAATTACCCGTAAGCTTTCTCTGTGAGCTTAAAAATTTTGCTCTTTTTCCTTTGCGTCTAAAATATTGATGATCTTTAGGTGACTATTGCGACGGGGAACCACCTCTTACCATTCCGAACAGAGAAGTTAAACCCGTCAGCGCCGATGGTACTGCATTTGTGGAAGAGTAGGTCGTCGCCGACTTTTTAAAACCCGGGTTCTTTTGATCCCGGGTTTTTTTGTGGTAAATGAATGAAAAAAAATTTTCAGCTGAAGCAAAACCAAAAATAGTATTTTTTTACCTAAATTTTGGAATTGAAAAACTGTAAAGGGAAGAATGAAAATAATGAAAATTGGATTCAAAACAACTTGTTTCTTTCTGCTTCTTATTTTTATTAGGTTCCTATCAGGCTGCGAAAACCCGGAAAAAAATGTGTATGAAAATTATTCCTGGATAAACGAGATCCGGGATGATCATCCCAGGTTGTTCTTCAATAAAGAGTCATTTAAACAAATCAAGGACAGAGCTTTAATGGATGAGCACGAATTATTTATGGAAATGAAACACAGGGTTGATTTAATTATCGGGCAAAAAATAGAATTTACGGATCCATTGGCACCAGACGGATCACAGAATACTGATCACATGTACGGAACCAGGGCAGCAGAAGCAGCTTTTCTGTACCTGGTCCTCGAAGATGAAAAATACCTTGATCTGAGCAGGGAGATACTGGTCAAACTGGTTGATTATTACATGCTCAGGAATGAAAACAACTTAAATATCCAATGGTACGCTTTTTCCAGGATTGATGCATTGGCCGCGTATGATTGGATATACAACGACCTGGCGGACAATGAAAGGAGGGATATTGGGAATGTCTTTCTCCATGCCATTAATGATATGCAATCTGCAGATAAAGGACCAGTTTTCAGAAAAAATTACGGGGGTATAAAAACCGGCTTTTATGGTCCGCCCTGTCTGCCATGGTACGCCGGGATTGTTTTCTACAAAACGGGGATTGATGATAGCTTGTCGATAAGATTACTACAAAAGGGATATGATGATCATACTGCCCTGCTTAAATATAGAAGCGATGTATCTGGAGATGATGGAGGAGCTGCTTCTGCTGTATTGGGTTATTGCATGGGGGCATATCCATGGGCAGAGTTTAATTTTTTCCATACATTCAGTTCAGCCACGGGATTTGATATTGCAAAAGAATGGCCCTATGTTCCCAGATTCATTAATTATATATTCTGGAACTGGCTACCAGCGGACAGGCAATTCGGTTATGGGGATGCAAATCACCGTGATAATGATCTTCCCGTGCGGTACCTGCATCTTCATCTGGCTCAGATGATCCATTTTTATGGAAGCACTCAGCCGGAATTGACCGCCCTGGCAAAATGGATGCAAACGAAAGTTCAGAGGCAACAACCCGGTGTTTTTCCATACACACGGTTTTTGCTGACGAATAAATTCGATGAAATCAAACCGGAAGGTCCTTCCGACCAATTGCCCCGGGCAAGACACTTCGAGAACATGGGACAACTGTTCATGAGGTCCGGGTCTGGACCGGATGATACCTATGCTTTGTTTACAGCGGGCGGTTTGCTGACCCAGCACAGACATTATGACAATAACAATTTTGTCATTTTCAAAAAAGGGTTTTTGACACTGGATACAGGAACCCGGCCTCAACCCGGGCTCCATCTTTCACATTATTATGCCAGAACAGTTGCTCACAACTGCATAACCATTAAAATGCCCGGAGAAATATTACCGGATTATTGGGATTCCGGACCTGCACTTAGTGAAAAGGAAGTCCCGGTTTTTCCAAACGATGGCGGACAGAATAATATGACGGGATCAGAAGTTATCGCTTTTGATGAGTCAGCCGAATATGTTTATATTGCCAGTGATGCCACAGCATCGTACCACCAGGATAAAGCTAAGCTTGTTCTCCGACAGTTTGTATTCCTGCCACCTGATCACTTCGTGATATTTGACAGGGTACGTTCAACCAAACCAGCGTATAAAAAACGATGGCTTCTCCATACTGCTGCAGAACCCGCAGTCAATAGCAGTGAAATTTGCACCGATCACTGGGGAGGTCGGCTGTTTTGCAAAACAATATTCCCAGAGAATGCTGAACTAAAAAAAATTGGTGGCCCAGGAAAACAATTCTGGTCAGATGGCAGAAATTGGGCACTGCCGGAGTTAAAACCTGAAGATTGGAATTATAATAATATGCTTTGGTTGGATAACAATCATGATTTATTTGGACAATGGCGGATTGAAGTGACTCCGGGTAAGTCAAGTATGGATGATATTTTTCTTCATCTTTTACAGGCTGGAGACACCTCGCTCCAATCAATGGCTAACTCAATACCTTTAAAAACTGATGATATGGTCGGAGTCCGTTTTGTTCATGAAAAGAAAAAATATGAAGTAATGTTTTTTATAACAGATAAGGCTGGGGGAAAAATTTCTGTCGATCAAAATGGGCAGCATATATTGGAAGAAATTTTTTCAGAAAAAGTAAAACCTCAAAAAGGGTTATATTGATTTTCTTCTGCGTCATCTAATATGATATTACAAACTGCTTGTTGATCATACCAGATCTGTTTCTCACTCTCAGGAGATAGAGGCCATGCGCTGCATTGTTCAGATCAACTGATTCACGCAGAGATCCTATGTCATCCCTGATCTTCCTGTTCCAGACCAGTTGTCCCCTTTCATTGAAGATCTCCAGCACAACATCCTTCAGCTCAAACCTCTCGCCTTCAATGATAAACCTGCCATCATTCGGATTCGGATACAGATTGATCTCCACACCGGCCATTGGATTGACTATGCCAACATAGGATTTGACCTCGATATTGATTGTATCTGCAACACTTGCAAGGCTGTCATCAGTGGCTGTCACAATGACTTCAACCATACCTTTATCCGCGCTAGCAGGTGTGCCTGAGAATGTTCCGGTCGCAGGATCGAATGTAATCCAGGCTGGTGTGCTGCCTGCCATTGACATGCTTGCGCTTAGAACCAGCTTATCTCCCGGATCAACATCGGCAAATGTAGACGGATCCAGAACGAATAAAAATGCTATTTCAGCTTCTGCCGAAGTATCCGGTATTGCCTTGGCTAGGGTTGGAGCATCATTGACTCCCGTTACAGTGATAATGCTTGTATCCGTATCAGTAGCACCGGACGGATCTGTTGCTGTAAACACCAATGTATTGATTCCGTTCCACTCTGCATCATCTGCTGTGATGGCAGCCACCCTGTTATCCACATTCACCGTGACATTATCATCACCGTGAACTGTCCAGGTTATTGCACTGTCAGGATCGTCGATATCCGCCACAAAGTCATCAAGACTGATCAGGCTGAAACGCTGTCCTTCGGCAATGGTCTGATCCGGAATGTCTGCCACAACCGGGAGATCATTGACAAGGGTAACCCGAAATCCGGCAGCATCACCATCCTTAAGTCCCAATGGGTCTTCAGCAATAAAGGTAATGGTTTCAGATCCGTTCCATTCCGGGTCATTCACACTAATCGTAGCGACCCTGTCGGTAATGTCCACGGTAAGATTGGATAGCCCGAGGGTGCTCCAGGTAATGATGCTATCGGCATCATCCGCATCCACCACATAATCATCCAGGTTTATGGTGGCAAAGGCGGTTCCTTCAGCAACAGTCTGGTTTGGAATATCGCTGACAACGGGGGGATCATTCACATAAGTTACGGTAAAGGTGGCCTGATCAGCATCAGTCCCCCCATCCGGATCTTCCGCCTGGAAAGTAATGGTCTCGCTCCCGTTCCATTCCGGGTCACCAATCGTTATGGTGGCCACCCGGCTGGTAATGTCCACTGTTAGATCTGACTGTCCGGTGGCCGTCCAGGTCATCGTGGTAATGTCATTATCAATATCCGCAACAAAATTATCAAGGGTGATGGTGGCAAAGCTGGCACCCTCTGCTATTTCCCGGTCCGGAATATCGCCCACAACCGGTGGATCATTGACCCGGGTTACTTCGAAAGTCACCTCATCGCTGTCACTTTCCCCTTCGAGATCCTGGGCAGTAAAGGTAATCACGTCACTCCCGTTCCACTCCGGATCGTCAGCGGTTATGGTAGCCAACCTGTCGGTGATGGTTACAGTAACATCGTCTTCCCCGGTAACTGTCCATGTGATCTCACTATCCAGGTTATCCGGGTCTGCTACATAATCATCCAGGTTTATCGTAGCGAAAAGGGATCCTTCGGCCACTGACTGATCCGGGATATTACTGACCACCGGCGGCTCATCGGTCCATGATATAATATACTGGCCGCTGAACCCCCCTGGGGTAGCTTCCGTAATGGTCAGTTCAATATAACCGATACCATCTGAAGTGGAAGATGATCCGCCATCATTTGAAACCACGGTATATCCGGTGGCAGCAATCCATGTTCCGAGGGCATCATCCCTTCTGAAGAGTTTGAGTGAAGATTCAGATGGTAGACCGCTGATATCATCATAATGAAAACGTACATCAGCCGTGAAATTCCCGTCAAAATAGGGGACTTCAGACCATATCTCCCAGTACCGGCTGGCCCTGTCCGGGAATAGTCCACTGGTACTGTTGGGAAGCTCGTTCACCTGCATCACGGCCATGGAATAACCCGGACCGGACCCCTCCGGAATCTGCAGATTCTTCAAAAATGGAAGCATCACCCATGGATGCAGTTGACATTACCCAGGCCCCGGGTACTGACATGTGCATCAATGTCCCGTCATTATCATAGGAAGTCTCACAATCCGCATTGGTCCCGGAGCCGTCATCAAACCTCCAGTAACCAACAAGTCCCGGTGTGTTACCGGGTATGGTCCGGTTCATTGAAGCCCGGATTTCCTCTCTGGTGCGCGGCACATCCCAGATCCTCGCCTCATCAATAATTCCGTTGGTATTGGTAGTGGTCACATAAGCATTTCTTGAACCAATCCTGAAATTATCAGTCGTTCGAGCCATTGTATCACTAACAGGGGCTGAACCCTCCTCTTCTCCATTGACAAAAATGCGCAAGTTGGACCCATCGTATGTGGCTGCCAGATGGTACCATTTATTCGTGGTGATTGTTGTGGTACCATCTTGATAAAACCAGTCTCCTTCATCAGTACGAATATATACCCTGGCACGTTGGTTGGACCAAACGGTAAGTGAATAGCAATTAAATCTCGCAATCAGATTTGGAGTATGACTGCTTGAGGGGACCTCATTAAGATAAACCCAGCATTCCAGTGTTAATGTTGTAAGAGGATTCAGTTCGTCCGATGTGGTGGTTGAAACATTAACATAATCATCATCACCATCGAAAACCAGGCCATTGCCAGGGACCTGGGCTTTCAGCACAAAAGAAGAAACGATGAGAAAAAATGACACTGAGATTGTAAGAAAGGAAGTTTTACGCATTGTGGTTTATGGTTGAGAATTGAAACTGATATTTATTCATATATACACTTGGCGAAGGTATTTAACACTTAACCCATATTCAAATTCTGCTTGTTTATTTTTATTAACGCCTGATTTTGATAGATAAAAGTACCATTAAGGTTTGACTCAGTTGGGTTCAGCTTTATGAAAAGGGGAAGATGAAAGATATATTATCAATATTCGGTGACCAGCATTGTCACCCCCAGGAACAATCTGAATGCTATAGCTACTGCAGCGGTGATATATATTTTTCTCCCTGCTGTTACAAGGTACTGTCTCGAACCTAATAGAAACTGAGTGTTAACGAACGGTTTTGTGGACTTCTTCCATGAATCGGGTGAGGATGGGAAGGGAGAAAGGATGGTTTTCAGATTCCTGGACCAGGGTTTCGGGGTGCCACTGTACACCCAGTATGAAAGGATGTCCATCTCGGTCGACAGGTTCAATGGCTTCAATGATCCCGTCCGGGGCAATGGCGGCAACCCGGAAACCCGGTGCCAGGTTCTCCACAGCCTGGTGGTGGCTGCTGTTTACCAGGCCGCTATCGGGAACGAGCAAATCTGACAACAGGGTGCCTTCAATGATCCTGACCATATGGTCACCCCCTTTTCGATGGATGATGGTTGTATCATAATCAGACGGTATATCTATGATCAGGCTCCCCTTGTTGGCCACATTCAATATCTGGTGTCCGCGGCAGATGCCCAGCAGCGGTATGTCATTTTCCATGGCATACCTGATCATCGATAGTTCAAGGGTGTCCCTGCGGTTGTCTATGTTTTCGCACCGGTCTGTTTCAGAGGCTTTCCCGTACAGGCCAGGGTTGACGTCGGGTCCCCCGGAAATAATGATTCCATCCGCCATCGATAAATAGTAAGCTATTGAATCGTCACATACCGTGTACATATTGACCGGTTTGAATGGCCTGCCGGCCATGGGCAGCCACTCCGCAAACCTGTTATCGTAATCTTTTGAGACCAGCACAACCGGTACCGGGCCAGGGGACTGACAAGCGCCTGCAACAAGCAGGATCACAGCCAGCAATTGAATGATTGCTTTCCTGAACATGGTTTAAAAATAGCAAATTTATATCAGTACCATTTTTTATACAGTGATTGAACCGTGTGGCAGCTCACTAAAACCGGGCTTTAAGGCGTTATAAATATTATTTCAGCTATTTTTACTGCATGATGCGGATTCGATTCCTCTTAACAGCATTGCTCATTCCGTTTTTTACCTATCCACAGGAGACCCCGGAAGAAAACATGGCCAGTGAACCGGTTGATACCACGCAGGCCTTTGTGAAGATCTGGAACCTCACGGAGGATTTTGCCGTCATGCGGGATAAGAAGATCGATACCATGAAGACACAGTTCCAGATCTACGATCCCGTGTTCAGCAACAGCATCGCGAATGCTTTCCTGGGTAATACTGGACTCCAGACGCAGAATTTAATATACTTCAATCAGGAGAAGCAGCCGGATTTTTTCTTCATGCGTCCATATACACCATACCTGTATACACCGGAGAATAATACCTATTTTAATATTACCAAACCCTTCACCCTGCTGGAATACTTCTCCACAGCTGGAAACAAGCAAAAGCGGGAGGATATTTTTCATGCTATCCATACCCAGAACCTTTCCCCCTTTCTGAACCTGGGATTTGACATCCGCCTGCTGTCTTCAGCGGGTCTTTACAGCCGGCAAAAAGGCAAACTGACCAATTTCAACCTTTTCGGATCCTATACGGGGCATGATTATTCCTTCCATACAAGTTTTCATGTAAACAATACGAGTGCAGAGGAAAACGGGGGGATCGCTGATGACAGCATCTTTTACAATGAGAACATAGATGAAAAAGCGTATGACATTAACCTGGAAGAAGCAGATTCAAGGATCAGGAGCCTGATGTTCCACTTCACCCAACGGTACAAATTCGGCAAGGAGGAACAGGTCGCGGACACCACCAGTGAGACGGGATTCCGCCGGTGGCGGGATCGCACGGTAAAAACAGGGTCGTTGCTGCATACCTTAGAATACCAGAGGAGTTACAGGCTTTATACGGACGACATAACGGATCGGAACCGGGACTTTTACCCGGCTTATTATATTGATTCTACACAGACCAGGGATTCAACCCATTTCCGGTCCCTAAGGAACACCGTCCAGGTCATGCTCGATGAAAACCCGCACCGTAAAAATGATTTCGGGGCCAGGGCTTTCATCTCCCACCAATGGGTGAGATATGCCTTTAACACGGCCAATGATACCCTGGTTTCGGATGGGGATACCAGCGTTATGAAACATAAATACTACCAGTATAACGATGTCCACCTGGGCGCCAGTGTATTACATACCGTAGGGGGGGGATGGGACTGGATCTTCGCCGGACGGTTTTACCTGCTCGGTTACAGGTCGGGAGACCTTGTCCTGGATGCAAATATTACGAAGAGATTCCAGGGGAAAAAAGGAGAATCCAGGATCAGTATCTCCGGGAATTTTTCATTGCAGGAAGCAGATCATTTCCTGAATTTCTATGAATCTAACCATTTCCGGTGGTATAATGATTTCAGGAAGATCAAAGATATCCGTGGATCCCTGGAGGTCAGCAATGAAGCCATACAGTTTGAGGCCGGAGCACACCTTTCCCTGGTCACCGACCTGGTGTACTATACTGATTCAGCCAGGCCGGCACAACATGGCGGGGTAGTTTCATTGATCGGTCTTGACCTGCACAAGCATTTCAGGGCCGGGATCTTTCATTCCGATCACCGCATCCATTACCAGCTGGGCAGTGACAACAACGTGGTGAGATTGCCCGACCTTTCCTACTATACATCAAATTATATTTCATTTACCGTCGTTAAAAATGCTTTGACAGCTCAGATCGGATTTGATTTGTATTACTATACCAGGTACCGGGCCCTTGCATTTGCTCCTTCTTCAGGTCTGTTCTATAACCAGGATATCAAGGAATTAGGCAATTACCCATACCTGAATCCATTCCTTACCGCCAAGTTGAAACGGACCCGCTTTTACCTCAGATATGACCATCCCTATGCCGGGCTTATCAAGAAGAATTACTTTCATGTACTGAATTATCCAATGCCCGGCAGGTTATTCAGGTTTGGATTGTCATGGACATTTTATGATTGATACGTCCCAATAAACCTGACATTCGTCAAAGAATCCTTTGATGGTGATTATGCATTTGGTATTTTGGTCTCAAGCTTTGACGGTCATGTTTAAGCGGTTTACATATTTACAGGGACTGCTACCGATCATTCTCATGTTAGCTGTGACCTGCAGGGACACACCTGACAGGATTGCCCCGAAAAGGGAAGTAAATGACCTTCCCCGGATCCTGGAAAAGGGAAAGCTCATAGCCATCACTGATTACAGTTCGACAGATTACTTTATCTACCGCGGACAGCCCCTGGGGTACCAGTATGATATGTTGCAGGACCTGGCAGACCATATGAATATAAAGCTGGAGGTAGTGGTAAGTAACAGCCTTGAAGAAACCTTTAACTGCCTTCGTATGGGTGATTGCGACCTGATCGCACTGAACCTTACGGTTACCAAAAGACGCAGGAGCCAGGTTAACTTTATTACCCCGCATGGCCAGACCCGCCAGGTGCTGGTCCAGAGAAAACCCGAGAACTGGGAAAGGATGTCCCCGTCCCAGGTTGACAGGGCACTGATCAGGAACCAGCTTGACCTGGCCGGTAAAAAGGTGTATGTCCAGCATAACTCGGCCTACTACAGAAGAATGCTGAATCTTGCAGAGGAAATCGGTGATACCATTGATGTTGTGGATGTTCCTGAAGATGTGGAAACACTTATCATGCTGGTGGCCGACGGGCAGATCGATTATACAGTCTGTGACGAAAACGTGGCCCTGGTAAACCAGACTTATTATCCCAACCTGGATATACGGACCGCCGTCAGTTTTCCACAGAACCTTGCATGGGCGGTAAATTCAGAAGCTACCCAGTTGAAGGAGGTGATCGATGAATGGCTTGACCAGTACCGTAAATCTGCAAGGTATGCGGTGATCTATAATAAATACTTTAAGAACCAGCGGTCAGCAAGTATCGTGAAATCGGACCTTTTTACCCTCAGTAGTGGAAAAATCTCCGCTTATGATGACCATATCAAAGAATACAGTGAACAGATCGGCTGGGATTGGCGCTTACTGGCCTCTATGATCTACCAGGAATCCCGCTTTGATCCCGGTGCCCGCTCCTGGGCGGGAGCATTCGGACTGATGCAGCTAATGCCTGTTACTGCAAGGAGGTTTGGGATTAACATGAATTCCCCAGCCAGGGACCAGATCAATGCAGGTACTCAATTTATCAGTTGGCTCGATAAACGATTTATTGCATCCGTCCCTGATAAAGAAGAAAGGATCAAGTTCATTCTGGCTTCCTATAATGCAGGACCGGGACATATTTTTGATGCGATCAGGCTGGCGGATAAAGATGGTAAGGATCCCAGGAAATGGCATGGTAATGTAGATGAATACCTGCTGAAAAAATCCAATCCCCAATATTACCAGGATCCGGTCGTAAAATACGGTTACTGCAGGGGAACCGAGACCATTAATTATGTAAACCAGGTACTGGATCGGTACAATCACTACCGAAACATCATTTACTAGGTGTGGGGCTGTCCATACGGACAACTTCCAGGAATTCAGACAGGATCATGGCAGTTGCCCCCCAGACCTGTTCCTCCCCGATCTGAAAATAGGGCACCCTGACCAGCTTGCACATGAGTGTTCTGAATTTCTCCCGGGTATTCCTGGGATGTAAGAGGTCTTCCATCCGGACTTCGATCAGGTAGGCCACTTCAGCTGGATCTGGCTGGAAATCAGGTTTTTGCGGATAGTATCCAACCACTGGCAGGACCTCTATCCCGCTTACGGGAATATGCAGGCGGCTCAGGTTTCCGAGAATCCTGATCTGCTTATCATCAACCCCAAGTTCTTCCCTTATTTCACGCAGGGCCGTCTCATTCAGATCGGCATCACCATCCTCGGATTTTCCCCCCGGCAGACTGATCTGATTGCTGTGTGTCCCGGCATACTCAGGCCTTTTCATCAGGACGGTATACCAGGAACCATCCCTGATGTACAGCAGTATCATGACGGCTGCGTTCCGGTAATAGCCATGGCTGTTTTCCAGCCTGAGCTCGGGGGCCATCTTATACTGGGCCTTGTTGCCAGGGAGGTTTGATTTCAAATCCTGCTCAAGCTGATCGATGAATTTTTCAATATTTTCCGGTGTTTCTACTGTCATTGTGTACAAGCAGCATCAGCTGCGAAAATAATGATTCTGTTGATATCATGGGGGACTTCTTGACAATTCGTCCTGATTTTCGTAATTTATTTCTGTTCAATCCTAAACCATCATTATTATGAAACGCATCATTCCCTTCCTTTTATTGTTTTTCTTCTGTACTGGCCTGGCCGCCGGTCAGATCGATTCTACCCTCTATGAGGAGCTGGACAAGGTCAAAAAAGAAATCATGGATCTGAATGCCAAGGTCAAAAGGTTGAACGCAGCAGATTACATGATACAGAAAGACCAGAAATCTGCCCTGGAAGAATTGGATACCCAACTTTCAGGATTAAAAGGAGCGATCGACCAGGCCGGTCAAAAAACAGCCTCCCTTGATCAGTCGCTTTCTGCCCACCAGCAGGACTCATCCGACAGAATAGACAACATGGAAGCCTGGTCCAAACAGATGATGACCATCCTGGGAATGGTCTCACTCCTGCTGTTCATCCTGCTGATCATATTGGTTTTCACCAACCGGAAACGCATCCGCAAGGATTACCTGAAACTGGAAGCCAAAGTAGACAATACAAAGGATGCCATTGAAAAAGAGATCAGGGAGCTGGAGAAAAAGCACGAAAAAGACCTGGCTGAACTGAGAGAGACACTGGAAAAGGGAAAAAAGTAATATATCAGGCTTACCTATTCAAACCGGATGGCCCTGGCAGGACTGATCCTGGAAATGATCATGGAGGGGATGATCAGCATCCCGATAATGGCCAGGGCGGTCCCCAGGTTCAGGGCGATGATGTGTAATGCGTTCAGGTTGACCGGGACCGTATTTAGATAATAGGATGACTGGTCCAGTTCCATGATGCCTGTAAATTTCTGAAGGAGACATATGCCGATGCCAATGATGTTTCCCCAGAATAATCCGCGGAGGATGAGGAATCCTGACTGGTACATGAAAATTTTGCGGATGCTGACATTGGGACTGCCCAGTGCCTTCAGTATGCCAATCATGTTTGTGCGGTCCAGGATCAGGATCAGTAATCCGGATACCATGTTGAAGCCAGCCACCACCAGCATCAGGATCAGTATGATCAACACATTCATATCCTGCAGGTTCAACCAGTCAAATATCTGGGGATACTTATCATAGATATTGACAACTTTCAACCTGGATCCATCTTCCTCAAAACCAAAACCCACCGTATTCATCACATGGTAAGTCTGACTGGGTAATTCGCTGAAATCCACCAGGTTCACTTCAAAACCGCTGATCTGGTCTTCCGACCAGTCGTTCAGCTTCTGGATATGCCTGATATCCCCGAATATAAAAACCTTATCAAATTCCTCCAGGCTGGTCTCAAAGATGCCTGCCACTGTAAAACGCCGCATCCTGGGGGGATCCTGGATAAAGTACATAATGAAATCATCGTTCAGGTTGAGTTTTAGTAACGAGGCTATATATCTGGATATAAGCACTTTATTGGAGCGGTCAGCATCAGTGAGGGTGAGGATCTCACCTTCCTGCAGGTATTCCTGGAGAAATCCCCAGTCGTATGAGGGTCCGACACCCTTCAGTACAACCCCCTGGATGTCAGATTTGGTCTTGATGATCCCGGCCTTGGTGGCAAATACTTGCACGCTGGCAATGGAAGGATCCTCTTTCAAGTCCCTGAGAAATTCCTGCTCGCTGTTTATGGGCTGTGTTTCATAGGAAATGTTAGAATCAAAATTCAGGATCTGTATATGGGCCGCAAAACCAACCACCTTCCGGGTGATCTCATTCTTGAAACCGGTGACAACTGCCACGGCCACGATCATGACCGCCAGTCCCAGGCTAATCCCAAAAATGGCAATGTTCAGGATGGACCGTGAGATACTTTTCCGGTTATCCTTACTGAGGATCAGCTTTCTGGCGATGAAGATCTCGGTATTCACAAAAAAATGAGTTACTTTATGTGCTGAAGTTAATATTTAATCCGCATGCCGGCAATACAATCGAAAAGCTTTTGCACTCCAGGATCCTGAGCACAACATTTTTAGCCATTGTCGCCTGTCTGCTTTGGTCCACCGCGTTTGTCGGGGTCAAGATCGGTTTGAAATACACCACCCCTCTGCAATTTGCAGGGTTCCGGTTTTTTTTATCCGGCATCTATATCCTGCCATTCTGCGGCCACCTGTTGAAGTCCATCAAGCTGATCAGGCAGCACTGGAAGGAAGTATTGAGACTGGCACTGTTCCAGACTTTTCTCCTGTATGCGATGTTTTATTTGGGAATCAGCCTCGTGCCAGCTGCCATAACTGCCATTATCATTGGAGCCAGTCCACTATTCTCGGCCATCCTTGCCCACCTGTTTTTAAATGACGACAAACTATCCATGCGTAAAATGGTATCCATCTCCCTGGGCATGACAGGGGTTGTCATTATAGCTGTGAGCAGGGGGAGTTTCAGCTGGGTGGAAGGAAAGGAATTCTGGGGGATACTGATCCTTATCATGGCCAACATGGCTGGAAGCATGGGGAATGTCATGGTCGTGAAATACAGGACCGGCCTGCCTCCCTTGCTTCTGAACTCTGCACAGTTGATGACGGGGGGACTGGGGTTGATATTGCTTTCTGTTCCGTTCGAGGGACTGAAATTCGGGGTCAATGAGCCCCCGTACTACATCTCTCTCGGCTGGCTGAGTTTCATGTCGGCTGCCGCCTTCAGCATATGGTTCATCCTGCTCAGGCGTCCGGGGATCAAGGTCTCGGAACTGAATGTCTGGAAATTCCTGATCCCGGTATTCGGGGCTGTCCTGAGCTGGGTTATCCTTGCCAATGAACAACCAGAGGTCATTGCCCTGACAGGTATGCTCCTGATCGTTCTGTCACTGATCGTGCTGAATGCCAACCATATAAGGAAAAAAAATAAACTTGCTACAGATGAAAAAGCTCCCGCCTGAAAACATACATATCCATCTCCCCGGATATTCGATGGTGCTTGCCCTGTGCTTCCTGACCTTCCACCTCTCATGCAGCCATTCCCGGGGACAGGATGATATCCTGACGGGGGCGGAACGGACCGACATGTATATGCCCATGCTCGGGGGCAAGAGGGTTGGCATTGTGGCCAACCAGACATCGGTCATTGGCAGTACACATTTGGTTGACAGCCTGATATCAATCGGCGGTGGGGAGGACATGATCCGGAAGGTTTTCAGTCCCGAACACGGGTTCAGGGGCGAGGCCGAAGCCGGCAGTATCATTGAAGATAATGTAGATCCCGGGACAGGACTACCGGTTATCTCCCTGTATGGAAGCAACAGGAAACCATCCCCGGAAGCCCTCGCGGACCTGGATGCCATTGTTTTTGACTTGCAGGATGTGGGGGCGAGGTTTTATACCTATATCTCCACCTTGTTCTATGTGATGCAGGCATGTGCTGAAAATGGCAAACAAATGATCATACTGGACCGGCCTAACCCGAATGGATTCTATGTTGATGGTCCCGTGCTGGATACCACCTACAGATCATTTGTAGGCATGCATGAGGTGCCGGTGGTCCACGGGATGACCATCGGGGAATACGGGCAAATGATCAACGGTGAGGGATGGCTCGGAAACGGTCTTGTCTGCAAC
>LJUP01000213.1 GCA_001303955.1 Bacteroides sp. SM23_62
GATCTGACGGACACGAACCACCGTACTGAGCGTAAAGAACCGGTTCTCCATTAGCCGAAGTCCAGGGGTATCCTGTGCTGATAATGATCCGCCCAATTCACACAGGGAAAAAACAGATATTAAGAGTTTTATGAGGATTTTCTTGGGTGAATACTTCTTTTGGACCTTCATTTCATCATCATTTTTCAGCTTATTTTGCTACATACCCAATTTACAAAATCTGATGTTGCCCAAAATTAAAGATACCCATTTTAATCGCGGGAAATGATCCCGAGCATACAGGAGAAAATTTTATTTCCTTGGCTAATTATTTTTATCTTGATGATTTATTATTCAAATGCTTATTTCTCATGAAACAACTTTTGCTTATACTCTTGCTTGTTTTCGTTTTGCAGGTTCAGCCAACGTGGCCGCAACTCATTTTCGATAAGGCTGAATACAAAGCACGGAGAGAGAAATTGATGGACCGTATCCCCGATGGCATTGCCATCCTCAGGGGGGCATCCCTACCTAGCGGTTCAGAACATTTCCATCAGTATAACAACATGATGTACTTCTCAGGTGTTGATATTCCGGATGTGATCCTGATCATGGACGGGATCAAACGGGAGAGCACGCTTTTTTTTACGATCAATGAACGGACAGCGGATGCAGAAGCCATTCCTCTTGACCTGGTCAGGGATCCTGTGGGTGTTACGGGTATAGAGCATTATCTGCCCATGGAGGATTTTACGTCCGCGTTGACCAGCAGATTGTTACAACGCCCCATTGTCTACACCGAAATGCAGTTCGCTCAAAAGCTGAATGAAAGATTCCCGGACATTGAAGTAAAGAATTGTTCACCGGATATACGGGCGCTCAGAAAAATCAAATCTCCGGCTGAGATCGATATCATGCGCGAATCAGCCAGGGTGGGAGTCAATGCCCACAAAGCAGTTATGAAGGCGACCCGGCCCGGCCAGCCGGAAAAAGCATTGGCTGCGCTTTTTGAATACGTCTGCATGGTTGACGTCGCCCAGGGTTTGGCATTCAATACCATTATCATGTCCGCCGAGCACCACGCATATGGTCATTATGCCCAGTATGACCGCATCCTGGAAGATGGAGATTTTATCATTCTGGATGCCGGACCGGATGTGCAATATTATGATACCGATATTTCTACTACTTTCCCTGCCAACGGCAAGTTTTCGGAAAAGCAACGTGAAATCTATGAATTTGCCTACGATATCAGGCAGGTTTGTCTGGATAACTACAGGCCTGGCATTACATTGGCTGATGTGGGTGCGGAGATAAAAAAAATGTTCCAGGAGAAAGGATACGATGTAGAAAACTCCAGGAACAGCAGGTATTTCAGGACCGGGGGATTCAACCACAGCATTGGCATGGCTGTACATGACAGGATGGACGGATTCAGCACCACCACAGAGCCTCTGCAGGTTGGGTTTGTTTTTGCCTGTGATATCATGGCTTATGCAGACTCTGTGACCACGGTCCGGATCGAGGATACGGTTGTGATCACGCCGGACGGGTGTGAGGTACTGTCGGCAGGATTGCCCCGGTCTGTAGAAGAGATCGAAGCATTTATGAAAAAACAATAATATCCATCAAAATACATAATCCCAGCAAAGAATGAAGCACATTATCCTTCCCACCCTTCTTCTTGTACCTATGATGCTTTCCCTGGCACAAACCATTGATGTTTATCAAAGACCCATTCAACACGAGCGGAACAGAGACTTTGATGCCCTTCATTACCGCATCACGCTGGATGTTGATATGGAAAACAAAAGCCTGGCCGGGGTTAATACCATGACCTTTATTCCGCTTAATGAGGGACTCGAAACAATCACCCTGGATGCCGTTTCCCTGGTGGTCAAGGAGGTTGTGGACATAAATGAATCTCCACTCTCCTTCCACCAGTCTGAGGATAAATTGACCATCATGCTACCGGTACCCTATTCACACCGGGATACAGTTGTCCTTTCAATCAAGTACTACTTGAAGGAACAGGTGCTGGGTTTAAGGTTTATAGATGCCACAGATGAAAATCCCTTTCAGGTTTCATCCGATTGCTTTCCCAACAAAGCCAGACAATGGATCCCCTGTTACGATGATCCGCATGATAAAATCACACAGGATTTGATCGTCACGGTAGACGCAAAATACAAAGTACTCTCCAACGGATCCCTGGCAGGTATCAGGGAAAATAAACGGGAAGGAAAACATACCTATCACTGGAAACAGTCATTGCCTCACTCCACCTATTTGATCAATCTTAGTATTGCAGATTATGCGGTTATCCGGGATTCACTTGGATCCCTGCCCGTTAATTACTGGGTTTATCCCTGGCACGTGGAAGATGCGAAAAGATCCTTTAAGAAGACGCCTTCCATGATTGAATTCTTCAATGATCTGTATCAATATGATTATCCCTGGGCAAAGTATGACCAGGTATTGTCTGCCTATATGGGAGGGGGAGCTGAAGCCACTTCAGCCACTATCTTAGGTGAAAGGGCCGTCACCGATCGCAGGGGGGCACTGGATTTCAGTTTTGAAGGCGTCATTGCCCACGAGATCGCGCACCAGTGGTGGGGTGACCTGGTAACACTCAGGAGCTGGGAACATACCTGGATGAACGAAAGCTTCGGAACCTATTCCGATTACCTGTATAAAGTGCATGCCTGGGGCCCGGAAGAAGGAGCTTACGATCTGATCCGGAAAAAGAATGCCTATTTGCGTGAGGCCCACAACAGGTATATGAGACCCGTGGTATTCAACAGGTATGAAAGTCCGGGTCAGAATTTTGACAGTCACACCTACCCCAAGGGAGCCTGCATTCTCCATATGCTGCGTTATATACTGGGCGATGATTCCTTTTTCCGTACCCTGAGCACCTTTCTTCACCGGCATGAATTTCAACCCGTTACCACCCAGGATTTCATGAAATGCGTCAAGGATGTCACCGGAAAAAACATGGACTGGTTTTTCGAACAATTTCTATTTAATCCGGGACATGCAGTCTTCGAAGTGACTCAAGAATGGGATGAATCGATGAAAACACTTTCCCTGAAAATTGTTCAGACACAGGATCAATGGGACAAGGTGCCCATTTATCAAATTCCTGTAAACATCGGACTCTATTCTGCCCAGGAGAAAAAGATTAAAAAGGTCTGGCTGGATGAAAAAACAGAGGTTTTCGAATTCAAGCTCGATACCAAACCACTTCTGGTCAGATTCGACGATGGAAATTATCTCCTCAAGGAATGGACATTCAAAAAAAGGGAGGAAGAACTTATATACCAGGCGAGAAAGGATGACCTGACGGGGAGGCTGTGGGCCGTCAATGAACTCAGCGATTTCCGGGATTCCCAAAAAACCGTTGGGGTATGGAGTGAAATAGCCCTTAACGACACCTTTTGGGCTGTAAGGAAAGCAGCGGTTAAACAATTGGGGAAACTTAACAATGGCCGCAACAGGAACATTTTTCATACCGCGTTAAATGACACAAATTCAAAAGTCAGAGCAGCTGCGCTTGTTGCCCTGGCAGACATCGATGATAAAGATATTATCCCTCTTTGCCGCAATATATTTGAGACGGATGAAAGCTATCTGGTCATGGCAGAGGCCGTTAAATTAATTGGAAAGTTTGGTGATGAAACTCAGTTAACATTCCTTCATGAAGCCCGGAAAATAACTTCGGCCCGCGATGTGGTCAGCAGGGCTGCCGGTCAGGCCATCGAAATGATCAAAAAAGAAAATTAATGAGGATTAAATTTGAACCTTAAAATCTTAGGATGAAATGAATAAGCTGATAAAATTCGGTATGGTTTTTTACCTGACTGTGATTTTCCAAATAGGTGCTACCGGAACTGCCCCAACTTCTGAAAAGCCAGGAGAAAATGAACCGGTGGCGTGGTGGAAATTCAATACCAGTGAATCACGAACCATTGCCGACGTTGTGTCGGGTGTGAATGATTCGATTCAGGGAAATTTCAAGCTTTTCGAGGGTACGGATGGCAAAGCATTGAAATTGGATGGTTTCACCACCTGTGTAACCCGTAAATCCAACATGGCTCCCGGGCTTGGGGATTCCTTTACCCTGGAAGCATGGATTGCTGCCGCTACGTATCCATGGAACTGGTGCCCTGTCATTGCCCAGGGAAACTTTGAAGAAAGCGGATTTTACTTTGGCGTGGGACCTCAGGGCCAGGTTGGCATTTTCGCCGCTGTTGACGGAGTCTGGCAAAGTTGCGAAACAAAAGAAAAGATTGAACTGAAAAAGTGGGTCCATCTGACTGCCACCTATGATAAGAACGTTGGATTTAAAATTTATGTGAATGGGGAACTGTCCGGTCAGCTGAATATAGAGGGTAAGATCATTTACGCCACAGAAACAGATCTGGTCATGGGAATGAACCATAAAAAGATGATGCCGTCAAATCCAGTCAGGAGCTATGGGACCATTCCAGCCTGGTTCTCGTTTGACGGTATTTTTGATGAAATAAAGATTTACGATGTTGCCCTTTCTGACGAGACAATAATGGATCAATCGAATAAAAACAATCTTTTACCTCCCGACTTTCCAGAAAGGGTAATGCCGAGCGGTCCCAAGGGCAAAGGCAGGTTTGGTGCCTATTACACGCACCTGAAATACTATGATGAATGGGATGCTTTGTTCAGGGTGGGGGATCACCCTGATGTTGTTGTTCAGTTTGATGATTCCCCGATCCGGGTTGTCTTCTGGAGAGGTACCCGGTATTCTCCGGCCTGGGTAATGGGAAACGGGCAGTGGATGGCGGACCAGAGTGCCGAGTATTTTGATACGATCAATGGTTGCTACGAACACATGATCGACCCGCATTGCCTTTATTCACACGTACGGATCATTGAAAACACCCCTGCCCGGATCGTCGTTCACTGGAGGTATGTGCCGGTGAGTGTCCGGAAACAGCGTTCGCAGGTCGATGAAAAAACAGATTGGTCTGATTGCATCGACGAATATTACACTTTTTACCCCGATGGCACCGGGCTCCGGAAAGTGATACAGTATACCTCCGGGAAACCACTCGGGCCTTCCGAATCCATCATACTTTGCCAGCCCGGAACAAAACCGGAAGACAATGTGCATCTCGATGCCATGACCCTGGTGAATATGAAAGGAGAGCATTATACCTATTCCTGGGCGGAAGGAGCACCTGCATTTGAGAAGGGGAAGAATCCTGAGAATCCGGTAATTCAGATCGTAAATTTAAAATCTCAATTCAAGCCTTTCACCATTTTGGAGAAGGAGAACAATATGGAAGTTTTTGGCCATGAACAACGTCCTGATGTGTCCCATTTTCCCTGGTGGAACCATTGGCCCGTAGCCCAGAACCTATGCGATGGCAGATACTCTCAGGCCGCGGACAGGCCCTCTCATTTTTCTCTTGCCTGGGGAGGCCCTCCCTTTCACGACGAGGCGGGCAACATCATAAAAGCAAGAGAGAGCGGCAGTGAGGGTGACTTAAAAATCGGGAAAGATGAAGATGGCCAAACTGTAAAAACTTTCTGGTCAAGCTGGATGTACGGGGCCTCAAAACAAACACCCGGTGAACTCGCCAGGCTTGCCAGGTCCTGGCTCCAGCCACCTCCTCTTGAAATTAAAAACGGTGATTTCATGAATGAAGGTTACGATTTTACCCAACGTGCCTACGTTCTGAACTGCACAGACAAAGAATCCGATAATCTGGAAATGGAAATTCTTGCAGGCCATGACTCGCCAATGGTCAATATCTGTTTAGTTATCAAGGGATGGGAGACAGATGATATTGCGGTTCAATTGAATGACCTAGAATTGAAGGAAAATAAGGGTTACAGGATGGGGCAAAGAAGGGGACTGGAAAGGGAGGACCTGATTGTTTGGATAGATTATGAATCAGTCAATCCTTGCAAGCTTAGGATAAAAGGAACGCATTCCTATTGAAGAGATCAGTGGCCAGCATGGAAGGTAATCGCTTAATTTCTCCTGCTGCTCCAGACTTTAATAATCATTAAACCGTCTTTTATTTCTTCGAAAGGACCAGGTGCAGGGTTATTCGTATTTCTTTTCTCTCCCAAATAATCTACATTCAATCGATACGGTGTGTCATCGGGTTGAACAAAAGGCAAATCCGGGTTTTCGGCTTTGCCCAATAATTTGGTTGTAATTAATTTGCGTTGTTGATCTCGCCAATCTTTATCCATCCTGATTTCGAGGTAAATACCATCCTCCTTTTTGATAACTTCAGCATGCGTTCTGAAATCAGGATTCTCCACCTGATTGTTTTCCGCTTCAAATGCCCTTGCCCTGTCCACATATATGTTCCCTTCTGCAGTCAATGGAAAATCGATTGGGTTGAAAGCCCCCAGCCCGAAGAAATTTCCCTCCTGCCTTGGACCACTTCTTTCCGGCCAGGGAGCCTCCCGGTTATAACTCATAAAAATATTGTTATAATACCGGTCGTCGCCACCTTTGATGGCCTTTAAGCCTGCCACCTCGGTGGAATGCTCCTTGTGAAAAGGCGTGACCCTCGGGTTGGTTTGGGGGATAAATGATCCGATGAAAAGATTATGCACAATAGCCCTACCCTGCGAAAGGTCACGGATGGCATTGGGTGATAGAAGGATGTTGTTGTCAATCAAACAGGGACCATGATTCACTTCCACGAATAAATCCTGGGTGGTTTTGTTATCGTGCAATAGGTTTCCGGTTACCCTTGTCCCCTGTGCCATCCAGTCGAGCATGATTGAAAGAATGGAGCATGAAGTACCGGCCGTCAAGGAAACCCCCAAGAAGGTAGAACCCGTATATTTCAAGGTTCCAAGACTGGAAGAAGAAACCGTGAGAGCCGAGATGTGGGATCTTCAGTACTTCTATGATCCCATCCACTATCACGAAGAATGCCAGATCACCTTTATTCTGGAAAGTGACGGGGTATTGTTCATCGGTGACAGGCTGACACAATTCCACAGCGGGGAATTGTTCATTATAGGCAAGAACACACCTCATGTATTCAGACACGATATTTCCTACTACCAGGGTAAAACCAACCGGCATGCAAGGGCCATATCCATTTTTTTTAATTCGGAATCCATCCTGAACATCATCAATGGTCTTCCGGAGTCCTCTTTACTGGACAAATTAATGGAAACTGCGAAATTCGGTCTGAAACTGGAAAAACCACATGCGGCCGCACTGAAGACCCATGTCACAAAGGTACTGGACACAAAAGGCATGGAACGGGTTATCGAACTGCTTACCATCCTTCATAAAATCTCGGTTCATAAAGAAATGGAGATCCTGATGACCAAGACACCGATGATTCTTGAACCGGAAGATGGACAGAAACTAGATAAGGTTTTCACTTACCTGATGAACAGTTACCGGGAGAAAATCACCCTTGAACAGGTTGCATCAATGATCAACGTAACACCAAATGCCTTCTGCAGGTACTTTAAACACAGAACACAAAAGACTTTTTCCAGGTTTCTTATCGAGGTGAGGATCGGAAAGGCCTGTAAGATGCTTCGGGAAGGAGAGAATGTCGCAGAGGCCTGTTATTCGAGCGGGTTTAATAATATTTCAAATTTTCACCGCCACTTCAAGAGGATCACAGGGCTGACACCCAATCAATACAAGAAGAAGATCCTGAAATTGAATTGATCTCATTGGCCTGAAATCTTACAATCCATTACCAAGTTTCGATAACATCACCTTAAGCTCCTTGGCTTTCGGAGTTACGGCCAATCCGCCTCGCCCAGTGTTACAGAGGGAAGAATGCATGGACCGGCCCACCCGTTTAACAGTGGCAATGACCTGGTCAAGAGGAATGACCTGATCGTAGCCGGCAATCGACATGCTGGAAGAGGCAAGTGCATTCATGCCTGCCGCGATATTTTTGCCCAGGCATGGGACTTCCACCCGGTCTCCAACGGGATCACATACCAGACCGATTGTATTCTGCAATGCCAGTGATGCTGCACCGACGGCCTGTTCTGCGGTTCCCCCGGAAAGTTCCACCAGGGCTGCAGCTGCCATGGTTGCAGAAGCACCTGTTTCCACCTGGCAACCATGTTCCTCGGCTGCAAACCCAGGTCCTTTGGCGAAGTATACCCCTATCAATCCGCCCGCAAAATAGGCTTTGATCTTATCTTCCTCGGAGATATCATGCACGTCGCAGAATGCCTTGACTGTGCCACCAAATGTTCCGCAGGAACCTGCAGTGGGGACCGCGACAATTACCTGCATGGCGCTTTTGGATTCCATTAATGCAGACACATTGGCAATGATCCCGTTTACAAGGGGGTCAGTTTTAATCCGGCCGGTTTTTACAGCTTTTTGTACCAGATCAGATTGCTGGTGAAGAATCCTGTCCCTGTAATCGGTACCCTTCAGACCGACATCAATCCCGTTTTCAATGATTTTGATGAGTTCCCTCATTTTGGCCGTCAGATCCTTTTCGTCCAGTCCGCTCCTGCAACGCTCATAAATCAATCCAAGCCTGCCAAGGCTGTATTTTTTGGATTTTCCGTACTCAAGAAGGGAAGCGATATCAGTAAAGGGGAATTCAGTTTCATTTCCGGAAAGAATTGGCAGAACGGGATCCACACTGATGATTTCACGAACTCCCTTCAGGGAATGCATTCTTTCTATGAGTTCCCTGGGCAGCGGTTCTGAAGATTGAACATGATAAAGGCTGCCGGCATTAGCGACAGAATGGCTGGCAATCGCGGATCCACAGCTGCTTCCTATCAGGGTGCTCAGTTCGTTTTCTTCCAGGTTACCGGATGCATGGATGAGTAAACAGTGCCTGTCTCCCCTGATGCGGATCGGATGTCCGTTATACTTCCTTATTTCAAACATACCCCCACCGGTTGATACAGCAATGATTTGCATCTTTTTACCTGATTTCCCGGTTAAAGTCAATCTGACCGTGATGGCATGGTCAGTTTCGAAACTGCTGATCTCATATTTAATGGATATCCCTTTGGCAGAGGCCACGATATCCGGGTTGATGATCCTTTCATCGGTGATGTCAATACCGAGCAATCCTCCATCCATGCCCATGGTCGTGCCCTGTTCCCTGTAATTAGAGGCCCAGACACCCTTCCGGTCAAATTCCACAAGTGCTTCGGTCAATTCTTCATTTAACATCTGTACAGTTGTCCTGGCAATCCTCCAGGAGCCTGCAGTATGCGAACTGGAGGGACCTCTCATGACGGGTCCCATGACATCATTAAAAATACTTGGCAACGAATCTGCTTCCTTATTCATGATGGGGTGAATAAATATGGATTCATCTGAATCCGGGTCAGCATGCAATATAAAAAATATGTCTTCATTCTTTAGCAGGCGTTGCGTAAATTAAACAATCCACATCAAATGACTATACATCTCGGTTAAAATAATAGATATGCCGAACAATTAAATAACATAGTTTTAATTTTATGAAAAAATCAATCCTTCCTCATCGGATCATGGGAGAGCGATACATCGGGGACACACCCCATGTATTGTATTACAGCATGGGCAATAATGGATGGAAATCCTCCAAGACCTTGCCTCCGGTGGACTCAGGGATGGTTCCCTGCTATCTTGACGGCGGGGACAACGCAAACAGCCTGTTTGGGGATGGCGAATTGCAAATGCAGCGACCAGGGGACAGTGAAGGTTACGAGAAAGAAGTATTTATTGAGGAAGGGAAGGAGTATACAATCGAGTTGACAGCCATGTCGTCATGGAATTGTTACAAAAAGGGGCACCGGATCAGGATAGAGATTTCGAGCAGTAATTTCCCCAGATTTGAGTGTAATCTGAATACCGGAGGAGATAATTTTACTGACTCCAAATTGATCACAGCGCATAGCAGGATCCACCATCCAGAAGATATCTCTCACAGGTCAGGTTGCAGGTGGACAGGTAAAGAATCAAATCGATTACCACGAATTATTGTGTACAATTAAAATCAAAACAATCCGAATCATGAAAAGAAGCTTGACAAATCTTACGCTGATTGTCACCGTATTGGTGTTTCAAGGATCTTTGTTTTGCGGATTTCTTTTCTCGCAAACCGGAGAAAAAACCCGATTGGACCGTCTTCCCAAGGTACCGGCCAAAACCAAGGAAAGGATGCAATCAATCTACGAAAGAAGAGAATTCAGTGCCAGGTCATTTAGTGCGAACTGGCACGAGGATGGTTCAAGTTATTTGGTACTGGAAAATGTAGATGGAAACAAGGCCCGGGCACTGGTGTGCTATAATGCTGCCAACGGCACATGCAGGGAACTGATCTCCACCGCTCAGCTCATTCCCCCTGGCGGGACCGAGGCGATTGACATCCAGAATTATTGGTTTGCGCCCGATGGTACAAGAGTTCTGCTGCAGGCAGACCAAGGTGAGGATGGAGACCCTTC
>LJUP01000021.1 GCA_001303955.1 Bacteroides sp. SM23_62
CTTTGTCATACCATGGGCAGTCTAAAATTCAGGATAAGTACAAATATCATAAATCAGATTAGAAGTATAAAAGGCTGCCGACCGGAAGGGAGGTTTAGTTCAACTCAAGGTAAAGAATGTGCCTTTAGCTATCGAATCTTTAACCGTTTGAGCGAAAATTGATCAAAATCCAAAAAGAAAGACGTGGTGCAGGTTGGAATCGAACTGCGACGACGGAAATTTGATTATTTTCACTCTGATAAGCGGAAAATTTTAACGCTGGTTACTGATACATATAAAAATGTGATCATTCAGTTCCCTGAAAAACAAAAGAAACCAGATGAAAGGTAAAGTTGTATTATTAATGGTAATCCTATTCAATTCATTGTTGGATATCAGATCAGAAATACCCATCAGGATTAACATATCAGGCCCCGATGGTAGGATTACCGTCAATATTTTCTGTGATGATGACAACTCATTGAAATACAATGTGCTATTCAAAAGCCGCTTCGTGATCCAGCCCTCGTCGATGGGGATAACGGTTGATGGAATAAGATTGGGGGAGGGAATCCAACTGGGCGAGCCTGACAGGTATGCAATAGATGAAACCTATGCCATGCGGGGCATTGTCCATTCAACGGCCAGGAACCACTGCTCAGGTATGATTATCCCGGCTACCCATATCGGATCGAAAACAATTTATCAGGTGGACATCAGGGTTTACAATGATGGCATTGCTTTCCGCTATGAGATCCCCGGAAAAGGCAGCCGGGTAGTCTCGGCTGAAAACACATCATTTGTCATACCCGGGAAAAGCGAGGTATGGTATCATGATTTTCATATGCACTATGAAGGCCAGCATACTTTGAAATTAATTTCCGAAATAGGTGAAGGCGAATGGGGGGCGCCGCCAATCACATTCAGGCTACCCGGAAAGCAAGGATACGCATCCATCACCGAATCGGCCAAAATCAATTACAGCGGTATGGGATTACAGGCAGATGGTAAAAATGCATTCATTGTGCGCCTTGGTCACGAGCAGCCGGTTTCCTATCCATACGAGTTAAGATACAGCAAGGATGACATTGATAAGCTGGCACGACCTGCAAAGATAGAGGACACCATAAAAACCCCCTGGAGGGTGGTGATGATCGCTGAAGATCTGAATAACCTGGTGAACTGTGATATTGTTTATAATGTGGCCCCCCAGCCGGATCCATCATTATTTCCCCAGGGATTTAATGAGGATTGGCTGAAACCAGGCCGTGCTGTTTGGGGTTACCTGACCCCGGAACCCCGCACACTGGAAGGGATGAAAAACCTCTCCAGGCTTGCAGGTGAACTGGGATTTGAATATCATATCGTTGAGGGCCACTGGGCCCGCTGGACATTCGAGGAGCAGAAGGAACTGGTTGATTACTCCCGTGAACAGAATGTGGGGATATTGCTATGGAAACATGCAAGGGACCTGAGGGATCCGGAAAAAGCTTCAGGAATTTTTCAGGTTCTGCCATGAACTGGGTGTAGCAGGGGCTAAAATTGATTTCTTTGATCATGAGGCCAGGGAAGTTATCGACCTGTACAGTGTCTGTTTGAGGGAAGCCGCCAGATATAAATTGATCCTGGACTTTCACGGTGCCAATAAGCCGGCCGGTGAAAGCCGAACATCCTGAGATTATACTCCGGCATCCGGCTGTAGAGGTAATCAAAAAAATACCATCCGTCTGGGATGAAACCATCGTTTTACCCTGTTCTGCAATTGGCGAAATATCAGCGTTTGCGAAGAGGAACGGAGACCGGTGGTTCCTTTCCATCATGAATGGCGAAGAGGCCAGAATCGTTAAATTAGACCTGTCCTTTCTCCAGGACGGGGATCATACGGTGACCTTGATACGGGATGAAAGGCCAGCGTCGGCCATGGCATCCCTGATTCGTAAAAGGGAATCATTCGGTGCACAGCAAGGTGTTATCATTGACAGCACTTCAGTAAAAAACAATGATGCATTTGTGGTTGAACTTTTCCCGGGAGGAGGATTTGTGGCCATGTTTGAAAAGGTCCCGGAGGAATAAAATTAACCGTGGTACCTTTGGCATCTAGCATCATTTGCAATGGATTACAATCCATTCAGAAATCAAGGGTGTAGATGGGAATCTTATTTGTTAGTGGTATTATATATTTGGAAAAGAGACTGAAAATGACTCAATTTACATTCTGAGACCGTTTACCATGATCTACCTGACAAGAAGAGAAAGATTCAATGCCGCTCACAGAGTGTACCGCGAAGAATGGTCTGATAAAAAAAATCAGGATGTATTTGGAATGTGTTCCAATCCAAAATGGCACGGTCATAATTATGTCCTGTTTGTCACCATCAGGGGAGAAGTACAGCCTGAACTGGGTTATGTTGTGGATCTAAAAGTCCTTAGCAGGATTATCAGGGAAAGGATCATTGACAAGCTCGACCATAAAAACATCAATCTGGAGGTAGATTTCATGCATGGCAAAATGGCATCTACAGAACAAATCGCCATAGCCATCTGGGAAGAACTGGAGCCGCATATACAAGCCCTTGGCGTGGATCTATACCGGATACGCCTGGAAGAAACGGAAAATAATTTCGTGGAATATTTTGGAAATTAAGCCTAAATCATATGGAGATCATAAACAATGGTACCGGACCTGATGAAATTGAAGGGTACAACAGGATAGATAAATTCGACGATGAAAGAACCGGGATCTTAACCGGCCTTTACAGGCAGGTTCTGGATGCCCTGGGAGAGGACATCCGGCGGGAAGGACTGGATCAGACCCCGCTCCGGGTGGCCAAGTCCATGCAGTTTCTTACGCAGGGATATGGATCCGATCCGTATAACATCGTAAGTCAGGCCATGTTCAAAGAGGATTATAATGAGATGGTAATTGTAAAGGATATAGATGTATTTTCTCTTTGTGAGCATCACCTGATTCCTTTCATCGGCAGAGCACATGTTGCCTACATACCCAATGGTCATATTACGGGATTGAGCAAGATCGCAAGGGTGGTAGAGGTCTATGCAAGAAGGCTTCAGGTACAGGAACGGCTGACCATGCAGATCCGTGATTGTCTCGAAAACACGCTCAAGCCCCTGGGTGTAGCAGTGGTTATCGAGGCCAAGCATCTTTGCATGGTGATGCGGGGCATCCAGAAACAAAACTCCGTCACAACCACCTCGGCCTTTACGGGTGAGTTCATGAATAACACCAGCACACGGGAAGAATTCATCCACCTGATCGGCAAGGAGCTACATTAATAAATTTCACCCATAGGCAAATATCAGCTTACGCTGCGTTTGAGTAATACTGTTTACGTCCCGATCTAAAGGACCGGGGCGAATTGTATTAGGTTATTTTCATTAGTTTTGTCGAAATTTTAATTGATCAATAATTGTCGGATGAAAGCTTATGTATTCCCAGGACAGGGGGCACAGTTTCCCGGGATGGGCAAGGACCTTTACGAAGACTACACTGAGGCAAAAGAGCGCTTCGAAGAAGCCAATGATATACTTGGATTCCATATCACCCGGCTTATGTTTGATGGTACCGAGGAAGACCTTCGCCAGACAAAGGTAACACAGCCGGCCATCTTCCTGCATTCTGTGATCCTGGCGGGAACCATTGAGGATTTCCAGCCTGAGATGGTGGCAGGACACTCCCTGGGTGAGTTCTCATCATTGGTGGCCAATAAAACACTTTCATTTGCCGATGGACTTAAACTCGTTTCCCAGCGGGCTTCTGCCATGCAGAAGGCATGTGAGGCCGAACCCTCCACCATGGCGGCTATCCTTGGACTCGATGATCATCTCGTGGAGGAAGTCTGTGCAGCCATCCCGGAGGTGGTGGTCCCGGCAAACTATAACAGTCCCGGTCAGATAGTAATTTCCGGATCCATTGCAAGCATCGATAAAGCCGTTGAGAAGCTATCCGGAATGGGTGCAAAACGGGCCATTAAGCTGAGCGTTGGGGGCGCTTTTCATTCACCGCTTATGGAACCGGCCAGGAAGGAACTGGAAACCGCCATTATGAATACCCCGTTTGCCACACCTTTATGTCCGGTTTACCAGAATTTTACGGCCCTGCCGACAAGTGACCCGGATACTATAAGGACCAACCTGGTGGCCCAGCTCACTGCCCCTGTCAAGTGGACCCAGACGGTCCAGCATATGCTTCAGGATGGTGCTTCCTCCTTCACTGAAGTTGGACCCGGGAAAGTACTGCAGGGATTGATCAAGAAAGTCGACAGGGACATACCCACTTCCAGCGCATAAATACGGATTACCCGTGCCGGTATATTTACCCGGATTCCCGGACCGACTATCATTGTTTTTACCTAAATTTGCTTCTTTCATTATAAATCAGCGTATTTAGATCCATCCTGCTTTACAATTGTAATTATGAAGGTATTAAAATTCGGAGGATCCTCAGTCGGCACCCCGGGGTGCATTCTGAAGGTCAAATCCATCGTTGAGAGCCAGGTTGAACCAAGCATCGTAGTTGTTTCAGCTTTCCAGGGTGTTACAGACCAGTTGATCAAGGTTAGTAAACTGGCCACGGAAAGGGATGAATCCTACAAGGATCTCTTATCCGTGATCGAGCAAAGGCATTACCAGGCTGTCAAGGAACTTTTCAGTGTTAACCAGCAGAGCAATATCCTGGCCGGAATAAAGGTCCTGATCAATGAACTGGAAGAGACGCTGCATGGAGTATTCCTGCTGCAGGACCTGCCTGCCAAGACCCATGATACCATCGTCAGTTTCGGGGAAAGATTATCTTCTTTCATTATATCGCTAAAGATCAATGATGCCTACCTGGTGGAGATCAGGGATCTGATCAAGACCGACAGCCAGTATGGCAAAGCCCGTGTACTTTTCAGCCAGAGTTATCCTTTGATAGAGGAGCACTTCAAATCCCTTCAAGGGTACGCGGTTGTACCGGGTTTCATAGCAAGCAATGAAAAAGGGGAAACCACCACCCTGGGGCGGGGTGGATCTGATTATACGGCGGCCATCATCGCGGCGGGTGTTGATGCCAGTGTACTCGAAATCTGGACCGATGTGGACGGATTTATGACCGCAGATCCAAGAAAGGTGGAAAAGGCTTACGCCATAGAATCCCTGAGCTACGCCGAAGCCATGGAGCTGTCCCATTTCGGAGCCAAGGTGCTGTATACACCAACCATCCATCCGGTCCTGGAGAAAAGGATCCGGATACATATCAAAAACACGTTTTCCCCGGAGAAGAAAGGGACCGTTATCGGTATGCAGGAGATCATACCGAGCCAGTCACCGATCAAGGGGATCTCATCCATTGACCATGTCGACCTGGTTACCATACAGGGTTCAGGCATGGTGGGTGTCACCGGTACATCCATGCGACTGTTCACGGCACTTGCCAGGCGGAATATCAATATTATCCTGATCACCCAGGCTTCCTCTGAATATTCTATCAGTTTCGCCATCCATCCGGATGCGACACAGGAAGCAGAACAGGCCATCCGGGAGGAATTCCACCAGGAGATCGAGATCATTCATTCCATCCGTATCCTGGTGGAAAAGGATCTGTCTGTCATAGCCATTGTAGGGGAAAGAATGCGTCATACACCGGGCATATCTGCCAAGCTTTTCCAGGCGCTGGGCAGGAACGGGATCAATGTGATCGCGATCGCCCAGGGATCCTCAGAGTTGAACATATCTGTTGTGATCAGCAAGCACAGCCTGCGCAAGGCAATGAATGCCATACATGAAGGTTTTTTCCTTTCGCACTACAGGGAATTACACCTCTTCCTTGTCGGTGTTGGGACCGTGGGTTCAAGATTGCTCAATCAAATCCGCATCCAACAGGAGAAGCTGCTCTCCAATCACCGCCTCAAGGTGAATGTGATCGGGCTGTCCAACTCGAAAAAGATGATCATTGATCATAACGGGATCGCCATCGAAAGTTACAAAGACCTGCTAAGCGAGGGACAACCAACCGATCTTCAGGCATTTACACACCGGATAGCAGAATTAAACCTCAGGAACAGTGTATTTATAGACTGTACGGCATCGCCAGAAGTAGCCGAAAGTTACAAACATCAGTTCAACAATTATGTCTCGGTGGTCACCGCCAATAAGATTGCCTGTTCATCAGCTTATGATAAATACAAGTACCTGAAGAACACGGCACAGGCCAAAGGCGTAAAATTCATTTTTGAGACCAATGTGGGTGCCGGCCTGCCGGTTATCAACACGATGAACGACCTGATCAACAGCGGGGACAAAATACTTGAACTGGAGGCTGTGCTTTCAGGTACCCTCAATTACATATTCAATACGCTGGATAAGGATAACCGCCTGAGTGATGTGATCAGGCAGGCCAAGGAACTGGGCTTTTCTGAACCGGATCCGAGAATTGACCTTAGCGGGATCGATGTCGTACGCAAACTCATTATCCTGTCACGGGAATCAGGCTACAAGATCGAGGAAAAGCAGGTTAAAGTTACTCCGATCCTGCCTGATGAATGCTTTGAAGGAGACCTGGATACCTTCTGGGAGAAAGTAAGTACATATGATGACGAGTTTGAGCGGAAGCGTTCGGAGATTGAAAAAAACAACAAGAAATGGCGCTTTGTTGCCAGGCTGAAAGAAGGCAAAGCTTCTGTCAGGCTTGCCGAGGTTGGCATGGATCACCCACTCTACCACCTCGAAGGAAGCAACAACATCATTATGATCACCACGGAGAGGTATAAGGAGCACCCCATGATCATCAAAGGATACGGTGCTGGTGCGGAGGTTACCGCCGCCGGAATTTTTGCCGATGTGATCCGGATAGCGAATATTTAATCAGTGAATAAGAGCGTACATATCTACTCACCGGCCACGGTGGCCAATGTGGGACCTGGGTTTGACATCCTGGGATTTGCCTTGGATCAGCCGGGGGATGAGATGCTTGTTGAAAAAACTGAAGGTGATCAACATATTATCATTGATGAGTCCGGGACAGGGCTGCCCCTTGATCCATTTAGAAATGTGGCCACTGTTGCCATTGATGCAATGCTGGATGACCTTGGAAGCAGCCAGAAATTCCACCTGACCTTCCTGAAAAAAATAGCACCCGGCAGCGGGATCGGTTCCAGCGCTGCCAGTTCTGCCGGAGCAGTTTATGGTGCCAACCAATTGTTGGGGAGTCCCTATACAAACCTCGAACTGGTACCTTTTGCCATGAAGGGTGAAAAAACTGCCAGTGGTTCAGCCCATGCAGACAACGTGGCCCCTGCGCTGCTCGGAGGATTCGTGCTGGTCAGAAGCTATGACCCCCTGGATATTGTAAGTATTCCCGGACCGGAAGGCCTCTACTGTTGCATCGTGTACCCTGAAATCAGCATAGCCACAGAGGACAGCCGCAAGATCCTGAAAACTACTGTTCCCCTTGAAAAGGCCATAGCGCAGTGCGGGAATGTTGCGGGACTGGTGACCGGGCTGATCACCGGTGACTTCCGGCTGATCAGTAACTCCATGCAGGATGTAATAGCTGAACCCATACGGTCTTTCCTCATTCCTGAATATGATGAGGTTAAAAAGGCCGCCCTGGAGGCAGGAGCCCTTGGATGCAGTATATCGGGTTCTGGTCCATCGATATTTGCACTGAGTGAGAATGAAGATACGGCACAGAAGGCCGGGAAACAGATGGAAAAAGTTTTCGCGTCTGCAGAGATCGGCAGCAGTGTTTTTGTTTCAAGGGTAAACAAACAAGGCATTAAGATTCTCTCAGAAGAATCATGAACTATTACAGCACAGAGAACAGGCAGCTGAAGCGATCCCTGAAAGATGCGGTCCTTGAGGGACTGGCACCGGATGGTGGGCTCTTCATGCCGGAAAGGATACCTTTACTCACGGAAGCACAGATTCAATCATTCAGATCCAAATCCTTCCACGAAATATCACGCGACATAGCAATCAGCCTGTTCCACGAGGATCTTAACGAAACTGAGATCATTGAAATTACCGATGCCGCCATCAATTTTGACACCCCCCTGGTCTATGTGGAGGAAGGCATCTATACACTGGAATTATTTCATGGCCCCACCCTGGCATTCAAGGATGTCGGTGCCAGATTCATGGCAAGGATGCTGGGGCATTTTACCATGGGACTCGACCGGGAGATCAATGTGCTGGTTGCCACATCAGGCGATACCGGAAGTGCTGTGGCCAGTGGTTTCTGGAATGTGGAGGGCATCCGGGTATTCATCCTTTATCCTTCAGGCGGGGTAAGCCGGTTGCAGGAAAAACAGCTGACAACGCTGGGTGGTAATATCATGGCCCTTGAGATCGCTGGGACTTTCGATGACTGCCAGAGGCTGGTGAAATCGGCTTTCCAGGATAAAGATCTTCATGATCACCTCATCCTGACTTCCGCCAACTCTATCAACCTGGCACGCCTGCTTCCACAATCTTTTTACTATTTCAATGCCTGGGCCAGGCTACGGGATGCCCGGGAATTTTATGTCTCGGTACCCAGCGGGAATTTCGGCAACCTGACAGCCGGATTGATCGCCGGAAAAATGGGACTGCCGGTAAAACACTATATCGTGGCCACCAACGTCAACGATGTGGTCCCTGAATACCTGCAGACTGGGAAATTCCGGCCCCGTCCCTCCATCCCTACTATAGCCAATGCCATGGATGTGGGTAATCCCAGCAATTTTGCCAGGATCCTGGACCTGTACGGGCATTCACACGATGCCATCGTGGATGCCATGAATGCATATGCTTATACAGATGATGAACTCAGGGAAACCATCGGGGATGTTTACCAGCGTACCGGTTACCTGCTGGATCCGCATGGGGCCGCAGGATACCGGGCCTTGAAAGCATATACTCCCAGGGAGAAAGGAATCCCGGGTGTATTTCTTGAAACTGCCCATCCGGGGAAGTTCAGCCTGACGGTTGAAGAAGTGATCCGGTCGACGGTTGAAATCCCCACACAATTACAGGATGCCTCATCAAAGAAAAAATCCAGTATCACGCTAGCTGCCGACTTCCCGGATTTCAAGGATTTCCTCCTTCATCTTTGAACCATATGCCACCCATATCTGACCGAAGGTGAATGCATAATAAAATCGAGCCTTTTTATGCGTTTACCGACCTTAGATTATTCCCTGGTCCAGCATGGCGTTGGCCACCTTCATAAAGCCGGCAATATTGGCCCCGTTTACGTAGTTCACATAGCCATCAGGCTCCGTGCCATGCTCCACGCAGGCCGCATGGATGTTGGTCATGATATCGTGCAGGCGCTTGTCAACCTCTTCGCGCTGCCAGTTCAGCTTCATGCTGTTCTGTGACATTTCCAGTCCCGATGTGGCCACCCCCCCTGCATTGGCTGCTTTCCCGGGGGCATAAAGGATCTTGTTTTCCTGGAGCAGTTCAATGGCTTCCGGCGTACAGGGCATGTTGGCCCCTTCACAGACGCAGATGCATCCGTTCTCCACCAGGTTTCTGGCATCTTCCTCGAGCAGTTCATTCTCTGTAGCACATGGCAGGGCAATGTCACATTTTACTTCCCAGGGATGTTTGTTGGGTACGAATTCCGAATCCTCAAACTCGTAGGAATAGGGTTTGACAATATCATCATTGGATGCACGTAGCTCCAGCATATAATCAATCTTTTCACCGGATACTCCATCCGGATCATAGACGTAGCCATCCGGTCCGGAAAGGGTAACCACCTTGCCTCCCAGCTCGACCACTTTCTGGACGGCACCCCAGGCCACATTACCAAATCCGCTGACAGTAACGATCTTGTCTTTGAATGTTTCCCCTATGGTGGCCAGCATTTCCTTGGCGAAATAGACACAACCAAAACCCGTGGCCTCGGGACGGATCAGGCTTCCTCCCCAGTTAAGTCCCTTGCCGGTCAAAACGCCTGAATTCTCCCTGGCCAGTTTCCGGTACATCCCGTAAAGGAATCCAATTTCACGTGTGCCTACTCCGATATCACCAGCCGGCACGTCGGTGGACGGACCTATCAGTTTCCAGAGTTCAAGCATGAATGCCTGGCAAAAACGCATGATCTCACTGTTCGATTTTCCTTTCGGATTGAAATCAGATCCCCCTTTGCCTCCTCCCAATGGCAATGATGTGAGACTGTTCTTGAAGATCTGTTCGAATCCCAGGAATTTCAGTATGCTCAGGTTGACGCTCGGGTGAAAGCGGAGTCCTCCTTTATAGGGACCAATCACACTGTTGAACTGGATACGGTAACCAAGGTTCACGTGCACCTTACCCTGGTCATCCTCCCAGGGCACCTTGAAAATGACGACCCGGTCGGGTTCGATGATCCGGTCGATCACACCGGCAGCTTCGAATTGGGGATTGGCATTGTAAACCTCTTCAATGGATTCCAGAACCTCCCGAACAGCCTGATGGTATTCTGCTTCACCGGGGTGCCTTTTCTCTAGATCAACCATTACTTTGTCAACGTTCATAACTGGCAGATTTGATTTTCATTTAAAAATACATTTATACTATTTGCCAGGCAAATTATCTGAGATGATATAAAATATTGACATTTATCAGGTTTCTTCGTTGAAGCTTTCCTTGTAGATGACTCCCTTATTGGATCTGCCATCCACTTCCACCCTCAGGGGTTTGTCAAAGCGGATATGCCTGAAATATTCACTTTCCATGGCAGCAGGAAGCTGGTCCAGGTAGTTTATGTCATAAAAGCCGTCCCTGATATGTGGATTGATGGTAAAATAGCCGACCCTGAACGAGGTGATATTCTGGAAAAAGTGGGTGCCCTGGCTGGGATCAATCCGGTAGTTTTTCAGTCCCGATTCAATAATTACCCGGGCAGCCGATATCTGTATCCATTTGGAGGGTATGCCCAGCCAGGGATCACTGGATCCCCACCTCCCCGGTCCTATCAGGATATAATTGGTACCGGTTGCTAAAAATTCCTCATTTTTCTTCTCGATCTGTGCAGCGATCTCCCCGCTGCGGGCTGGATCAAATGCCGTTGGTTTTATATATACCAGGTCCCTCAGCCCATAAAAGCTCCCATTCCCCAGGGCTGATTCAGAATAAACAATGGTATCTTCCAGCCTTACATCATCAAGGTTAAGGCTGATGCTCTGGTCATTCAATACGATTGGCCTGATCTGCAGGAAACTGAAAACCGAAGGATATCCGGCCGGGGTATTCATGTTTACGGCAAATTCAATCTCAATCGGATTGTTCATTTCCTTTTCGCCCGTCTGTAAAAGGTCGCACAGTATATCGGCCAGGGGGATCTTATTAAAATTCAATAATGGTGAAAAGGTGATCAGCCGTTTTCCGTCACCGAACAAACCATCCCTGACCATGTGGCTCTCGAAATCATAAGTGGATGCGGCAAATTTAAATGATGCGTCTTTTTCGGCATCTTTGATACGCAATTTAAGCAGATTTGCACCATCGTCCACAGCCGGAACGAAGCTATGGGGATCCAGATTGACTGCCAGGAATTCTTTTTGGGTATTCCTTAATGCAGTCTCGGGGTCTGAGAGCTGCAGGACCTTTTTGGGATATTTGGGTGAGAATCTCAGTCCCAATCCCCCTTCCATCAGATATTTCCCCAGACCATACGCGATCATTGCTATACCGTCCTTCGGCGTTTCCGGCTCAATGGGATAAAAATTAATGGACCGGGCAACCCCTGAAAGGGTAGGGTAGAATCTTTCCCCGGAGGCGGATCCGCAAACTTCCTGGAGGATAATCCCCATTTTTTCCTCGTCGATAACATTGGAGGTGGCAGTCATGTATGATTTACTGCTCTTGAAGTAGACTGAGGCATATACAGATTTAATGGCTGCTGTCAGCATGGTCAGCATATGTGCCCGGTCATCCTTGTCACAGGGGACCATATAGGTGGAATAAATTCCTGCAAAGGGCTGATAATGTGAGTCTTCTAGTTTACTCGAACTCCTGACCGCCACCGGGTTTTCGAGGACCTCGACAAATGCTTTTAGATCCTCCACCACCCATTCCGGTAATGCGGCCCTTAGGAAATTTTCCAGGATCTCTTCATCCGGACGATCAGACAGGGCTGCCTCAAGCAGTTCGTTTTCCTCCATGAAATCATCAAAGACATCAGTGCTAAGGACCACTGTCCTGGGAATGGTGATCACCACATCGGAATATTTGTTGAAGAGATGATGTTTATCTATGATAGAGTTAATAAAAGCAAGTCCCCGTGCCTTGCCTCCGCTCGACTCCTCCCCTATCCTGCTGAACATCAGGTATTCATCAAACTTATTCCGGTCGAATTTTGCAATGATCCCCCGGCCTTTGGCTATGCGGAAATTGGAGATGGACTCATAGATGTATTTCCTCAATTCCGCCGTCCCGGGAAAATCCTCTTTCTTGAGTTGTTTGAACATTTGTGCTACCTGGAATATGGCGCGGGCATTTAGCCACTTGGAAAAATCATTGCGCCCGGAATGCAATTCCAGTACGTTGTCCGGGATTTTCTGGATCTCGTTCTGAAGTGCCTGCAGGTCAGAAGCCCGGCCAACCTCTTGCAGGGTATCCGGATCACGGAAAACAAAATCCCCGAATCCGAAATGATCCAAGATAAACTGGTTCAATTCATGGGAGAGAGACTTCGAGTATTTATGCATAAATCCAATGCCGAGCTTTTCAGCTTCCTCTGCCATGGTCTCATCGGAGGACTGGAGGAGGAATGGCATGAACTCATCCACCTCTCTTACAAGCCTGCAAAATTCAAGTCCCATTTTACCCTTCTCCTTGCTCTTTGCATTTCTTTTAAAATTGACATCTGAAATGATCCCGAGCATATTGTCCTTGTATTTCTGGTAAAGGCTCACCGCCTCGTCCAGGGTGGTGGCCAGCAATACCTTTGGCCTGCCCCTCATACGTAACATGCGCTGATGTTCGTTCAGGGCTTCCTCGCTGAATTCCCTGGATTGTTTAAGGATTATCTTGTACAGGTTCGGCAGGTAGCTGGATATATACCTGATGGAATCCTCCACCAATAAGATCGTTTGAACACCTACGACTTCCACATCATGCTGGGCGTTCATTTTATCTTCTATCAGTTTGATAATGGCTAAAAGCAGGTCCGCGGTTCCCAGCCAGGAAAAAACATAGTCAATGGCCGAGAGGTCTTCTCTTTCCAGCCGTACGGATACCTCGCGTGAAAAATGGGTAAGCGTGACGATGGGGGTTTCCGGGTATCTGGCCTTGATCTGTTTGGCCAGTTCAAATGTATCCATATCCTCGATATTCAGCATTTCGATGATCAGGTCGATCTTCTCCTTCTCAAGAATACTGAAGGCTTTACGGGCAGAGTGTGCCATTATAAAAATGGGGGGGTAACGCAGGTTCAGGGAAACATATTCATTGAAAATCTGCTCATCGATCCGGCCGTCCTCTTCCAGCATAAATGCATCATAACTGCTACAGATCAATAATACCTGCCGGATGCGTTTTGGCATCAGGAGGTCAAAAGGCGTTACACCGAAATCAATGGTATGTGTGGTTATGCTATTCAACTGGTACATGGTTACTCCAGGTGATCAGGGAAGTACGCTTCTTCCCGTCCATCACAATGGTCAGGGGTTCTTCAAAGGCTATATGGGTGATATATTCTCTGTCACTGATGACCTGCTGCATGTTCAGCTTTTCCCAATCGATATAATCAGTATCGGAATCATACTGAACGGACAGGTAGCCTACATTCATGGAGGTTACATTATGGAAAAAGTGGGAACCCAGGGAGGCATCCATCGGAAAATCAGGGAGGCTTACCTCTACGATTACCCTTGCATTGGAAATCTGGGGCCAGGCCACAGGGATCCCGATAAAACGGTCCCTTGTGCCCCATCGTCCAGGACCGATCAGGATGTATTTTTTACCGCTTTTTACCATCTCGGCATTCATGGCTTCAATCTCGGGAATGATATCTTCTGTATTTGTTTTATCAAATCGCTCGGGCTTTACATACACGATATCGCGGATATCTTCCACGGTCCCGTTCCCCATGCTCCGTTCTGCATACAGCACTATTCTGTCAGGGTCTACCTGCTCCATATCTATCTCAAAATCATCGGTACTGCCCACAAGGGGCTTGAGCTGGAGCAGGTAGAAGGAAGCACAACCATGGTCATCCTTGTTCAGGTCAACCGCATACTCGATCTCGGCCGGGGCACCTAGGGCCTCCTTCACCAGGTTCAGGATCACTTCGATTGTTTTGGCCAGTGGAATGTATTCAAACTTCAGGATGTCTGCAAAATTGATTATACGTGGACCATATACATCGAGTCCGGGACTGATCCTGTCATTATCAGGGTCATATACCGAGGCACAGTGCCTGAGGGTACCATGTTTTTCTGCCTCACTGATCTCCAGGCTGATCAGACCTGCATCCTCACCCAGTTTCAGCAGTTCTGGATTTTCCTTTTCCATGTTTATGGCGTAAAACTTTACCTGTGAACCTTTCAGCTGATCCTGTGGTGTATAGTTCTGCAGATCGGGATACTTGGGTGAGAACCGGTATGCCTTGTTCCCTTCCATGACATACTGTCCAAGTCCCAATGCAGCTACCGCATATCCGTCTTCCGGCTCCATGTGGGCCACCGGATAATAGTTATATGACTGGGCTGTTCCGCTGATGTGGGGATAGTAATGACTGTTGAAAGCATTGCCCACCACTTCCTGGATAACGATGGCCATCTTCTCATCATCCACCCTGAAATTAATGGCTTCAAAATAGCTTCTTGCATTATTGGAGAAAATGGAGGCATAGACAAGTTTAATGGCATCTGTTACCTGTTTCAGCCGGACATTGAATGAGGGATGATTATTGGGCAGTAAATAAGTCGCAAAGATGCCTGAGAATGGATGGGTGGTGCTGTCTTCAAGGAGGCTGGACGACCTGATTGCCAGAGGTTTCTTCATTTTCCTCAACAGGGCACGCAGTTTCTTTTCCAATCCGTGCGATAATTCACCTTTCAGGAACTTTTTCTTGATCTGCTGATAGTCTGCACCCGATAAAACCTGGTCATGCAATTTATTCCTGTCCATGAAAAGGTCAAATTCATCGGTGCCGATCACCATGGTTATGGGTGTCCGGATCTGTATCCCCGGGATGATCTCCGAAAAATTCAGATTGTAGATCAGGGTATTGATGAAAGCCAGTCCCCTGCCCTTTCCCCCCAAAGCCCCGGTACCCAGGCTCACGATATTGGCTTCATCAAGGATTTCGTTTTCTTCAAAATTGACGATCTGTCCTATATTGGTCTCATTGCGGTGTTTCCGGATAACGTATTTAAGATAGTTTCTGAATTCAATCGGGGTTTTGAAATCTGAAACCTTAATGGGATGAATCATTTTGGCGATCTTGATTTCACCCCTTGCCATCAACCATAGTGAAAAGTGATTACGCTTCCCGTGGTAAACAAGTGATTCCGCTGGGACGGTATCAATCCGATTTTCAAATTCCCTGAGGGTCTTTGCCACCGCGATGGTCTTCCCGGATGCATCCTTGTACTCAAAATTACCAAATCCAAGATGATGCTTGATGAAACTGTCAATATCCTGGATAAGGGTCTCGGAATTTTTATTGATAAACACCGATTGCAGTTCAAAGGCGCGGTGTGCATTCTGGACATCTGAGGACTGTATAACCGTAGGTAATCCTTTCAATTGTTCCCTGACCTGGCGGACCAGCCGGAACCCTGCTTCCTCATCCATGGTTCCTTCCCGGTAATATTTCAGATCCGTGATCAGGCAAAGGAGGTGCTCCTTGTAAAGGTCGAAGATATCGATGGCCTGTTCATAGGTTGTGGCCAGCAGGATCTTGGGCCGTGCGCGCAACCGCAGGACCTTGAAGAGATCATCCGTACTGACATCATCGATGATGCGCTTGGTCTGTTCCATTACATTGCTGTAGAGCATTGGAAGGTACCGGGAATAATACTTTTCCGAGTCCTCCACCAGCAGGATCACCTTCACCAGGCCAATGCTCGTGTCGTTTTCCACATTGACCTTGTCTTCAAGCTGTTTGACCATGGTAAAAAAGATCTTGCTATCCCCGTTCCATACAAAAATCCTGTCAATGATATCAACATAATGTGAATGCTCCTTGAACCGGTTGATCTCACGGTCATTATTCAGCAGGACATAAATGGGGATGTAGGGGAAGTCTTTTTTTACCCTGGACCCGATCTGAACAGGCGTGTGCCAGTCAGTGCCGATCATCAGGATCACCAGGTCGAAGTGTTTGGATTTTAATTGTTCAAGCGCTTCCGTATAGGATGACACGCCTGTAATCCTGGGCATGGAGGTCAGGTTCAGCTGATGGTATTCTCCAAGGATATGTTCAGGGAAATGGCCTTCCTTCTCAATGGCGTAAGCATCATAGAGTGTTGCTACCAGCAGGATCTCTTTTACCTTGAAAGGCATCAGATCATGAAAGATATCCCGGTTTGCATTCTGCTTGTTCAGGAATTTCTGGAGAAGCTGCCTGGAGGTTAGGGTGGGCTTCCGGGTTTCAGACTTTTCAGGCTTCTGCTCTATGCTAGCCATGGATAACTGCAGAGCTTCCCTGGCTTCCTGGCTGTCAACATAATTGGACAGGATGCTTGCCAGGTTATCGATCAGATCCCTTTCTTCCTTGAGAAAGGGGCCCTCATCTAATTCCTTGAATTCCTGGAGGTAATAAACCTCTATGCTGCCCTCCTCCCCGTTGATTGTGTGGAAAACCTGCTGCTGGCACCATTCTGTCCACCTGAAATTAGGTGAGGTATATTCTTCCCCTGCATGACGGATCCTGGCCACGGTGCGTTCAGGGTATTGCCAGGCCGGTGGCAGTATATTCACGATTTGTTGAAGGGTATCACTCAGGGATTTCCCCTCTTTCAGGATCTGCGTAGTATGGTTGATACAGGCCAGCTCCTTCAAACGCTCCCTCTTCTCAGCGATGATCCTTTCAAACTCTCTTGAATTGTTGTCTTCAGCCATTTTACAGCCTGTTTCTACAAAAATACAAAACGAAGATCAAATGAAGCTGCCGGGGAAAGACAAATACCGTAAACGTGATCCAATACCAGTGAGCACCGTTTACGGTATTAAGCAGAGGGCCTCAAATATCATTCAACTTCAAAGGTGTGCCCGGAGTGGAGCAGGTCATTGACTGTTTTGATCTTGGACTTTTCTTTTGCTGACGCTATCTGGCTTTCTAACAGGGATTCATAAACAGTGGTTTCATAAGATCTGATGACCCCCATGGCCACAGGCAGCTCCGGAAGCGACATGCGGGCCAGCATGTAATGTGTCGTATCATCAGGATCTTCTACATCGTGGACCAGGATGTCATCAAGGGTGTAGCCGTTTTCTCCAATGGTTACGGCTTTCAGCCGCCCTTTCTCCATGACCAGCCCTTTGTTCTGCTCCGCTCCAAAGATCATGGGTTCACCGTGTTTCAGGTATATCTGGTGATCCGCCCTGACATCCTTGCCGGTGATCTCCCTGTGGACCTGGTTGGCAAATATGATGCAATTCTGCAGGACTTCCACAACCGAAGTACCCTTGTTCTCCGCTGCCGCGATCATCACCTCCTTCATCATTTTCGTTTCTGTATCCACTACCCGTGCAAAAAATGCACCCTGTGCACCCATGACCAGTTCTCCTGGCATGAAGGGATTTTCAATGGTCCCTTCAGGAGATGTCTTGGTAACACTTCCCTTCGGCGTGGTGGGGGAATACTGGCCCTTGGTCAGACCATAGATCTTATTATTGAAAAGGAGGATGTTTACATCAATATTCCTCCTCAGGATATGGATAAAATGATTGCCCCCAATGGCCATCAGGTCACCATCTCCGGTAACTACCCATACACTGAGCTCGGGATTGGCCACCTTGATCCCGGAGGCAATGGCTGCCGCCCTTCCATGCAGGCTGTGAAATCCATAGGTATTGATGTAATAGGGGAACCTTGAGGAACAACCGATTCCGGAAACAAACACAATGTTCTCCTTTTTATAGCCTATTTCAGGAAGGGTACTCTGGACGGTAGAGAGCACAGAATGGCCACCGCATCCCGCACACCATTTTACAGGGTCATCTAACTTGAAATCCTGTTTGGTCAGTACTCCTATATTCTTCACTCTTTCGCTCATGATAATTCCTCCAGTATTTGTTTGAACTTATATTTCAGTTCCGAGATCATAAATGGAAGTCCCTGTACCTTATTATACCTTAAATATTCATATTCCGGGTATTCCATGGTCAGGTAACTGGCAAATTGTCCCAGGTTCAGTTCACATACGATCCTCTTTTTAAATCCCTTCAGCACCTCGCCGGTATTGGCCGGAAGGGGCTTGATATAATTGAACTGGGCCAGACTGATGCTTTTCCCTTCCTCCTGCAATTCCTCAACAGCAGTGATCAGAGGCCCGTATGTACCTCCCCATCCGATGACCAGAAGGTCTGCCTCTTTGTCCCCCAGGATTTCCTGGTGAGGTATGAATTCGGCAACCTTATTGACCTTGGCATCCCGCTGTTCAACCATGATCTGATGGTTCAGGGGATCGTGTGAAACTTCCCCGGTAATATCTGCCTTTTCCAGTCCCCCGACACGGTGTCTCAATCCTTCCTGTCCCGGAATGGCCCAGTACCTGGCCAGTTTATCAGGTCGCCGGTGATAAGGGTAGAAATTCGGGTCATTGTCCTTTACTGCTGGCACCTCTATATCCGGCAGATCATTTACATCCGGGATATGCCATAACTCGGATCCGTTCGCCAGGTATCCATCCGTCAGCAGGATCACAGGGGTCATATGTTCCACCGCAATTTTGGACGCAATGTAGGCATATTCAAAACAATTGGCAGGAGTGCTCGCGGCAATCACCACGACAGGACTCTCCCCGTTCCTGCCATACAGTGCCTGCATGAGGTCTGATTGTTCCGTTTTCGTCGGGAGTCCTGTGGACGGTCCACCTCTCTGAACATTCACGATGACCAGCGGCAATTCCGTCATGACTGCCAGTCCTATGGCCTCTCCTTTCAGCGCAAGACCGGGCCCGGATGTGGAAGTAGCCGCAAGCCGGCCGGTAAAACTGGCACCGATGGCAGAACAGATACCTGCAATCTCATCCTCCGCCTGGAATGATTTTGCTCCCAGGTACTTCATGCCGGATATTTCCTGGAGGATCTCGGAGGCGGGGGTGATGGGATAGGAACCCAGGAAAAGTGGTTTGCCTATTCTTTCAGCGGCAGCCAGTAAACCCCATGCGGTAGCCTGGTTACCGGTAATATTCCTGAACAATCCCTTCTTCTTGCGGGCCGGATTCACCAGGAAGGTGGTCGTCATGGCCTCGATGGTTTCGGCATAATGGTAACCTTCCCGGAGCACCTTGATATTTGCCTTGACAAGTTCGGGTTTCTTGCCAAATTTCTCCTCCAGGAAACCTTCACCGATCTTGATATCCCTGTTGAACAACCAGTATAATAATCCTGCCACAAACTGGTTCTTGGTTTTGTCTGCAGTCCGGTTGTCCAGTCCGAATTCACTTACCGTAGACCTGGTCAGGGTAGTAATGGGTGCCTTTACTACATTGTAACCTTCCAGGCTGCCATCATCAAGCGGATCCTCTATAAAGCCTGCTTTCTTATAATGCTTGCTATCAAAATTATCGATATCAATAATGATGGTTGCCCCGTCCTTGACCCATTTCATATTTGCTTTCAGGGCCGCCGGATTCATCGCCACCAGTACATCTGCCTGGTCTCCGGGAGAATGGACTTCCTTGTGCCCGATATGGACCTGGAAACCGGAAACCCCCGCAATGGTACCGCCGGGCGCTCTGATTTCTGAAGGATAATCGGGAAATGTGGAGAGGTCGTTTCCAACGAAAGCAGAGGTATCAGAAAACTGAGAGCCCGTGAGTTGCATCCCGTCGCCTGAGTCACCGGCAAACTTGACCACCACCTCTTCCAGTTCTATCACTTTAGCATTCTTGGCCATACTACTTATAACATATTGATTAACAATGGTATATAAAAATAATGCATATAATTGGATTATATGCATTTCAGTGGTTCCTTGTGACTAAATTATGCGTTTATGTTTGAATATTCCCACTACAAAATTAACGTTTTTCCATGATGTTAAATTATTATTAACCCATTTTTTTGAACATAAATATAAACTGCTGATAAGCCTGTTATTTTTACGGGCTCGCTGATTGAAAAGTTACTGTAAGAGATGCTACTTCCAGAAATTCAGTTGTTCAAGTTGGACAGCCGACTCAAAGAACATCTTGGCGATCTTTTCAAAGTAGGGGGTATAGTCTGAAATATAAAACTCATGCCTGTCTGGTTTCCCTGTATGCATAAGCTCCATTTCTTCCAGGGTTGTCTTTAATTCATGGGCTACGATATTGGCTGCATCAATGACGTCCACCCCAAAATTAAAGAATTTTTCTATCTGCCGCTTGATGATGGGATAATGGGTACAGCCCAGGATCAGTGTATGAATGCCTGTGAACCGTTTGTCGGTCAGGTAGGCCCTGATAATGGCATTGCTGATATCATCATAAATGAATCCTTCCTCTATCATCGGGACAAACAGGGGTGTGGCCATGGAAATCACTTCCAGTGAAGCATTCAGCTGGTGGATCTTTTGCTGATAGGTCTGGCTGTTAATCGTCCCTTTGGTACCTATCACTCCGACCTTGCCATCTGCATGCTTTTTGCTTACCATGGATACGACGGGATCCACAACATTGAGCACGATGGCCCTGCCGGCCACGTGTTCGACCACCTCATCATAAGCACTGGATGAAGCGGTATTGCAGGCAATCAGGACAGTCTTACAGTTTTTCTCCAATAAGAAATCTGAAATCCTGCGTGCATAATAACGCACTGATTCGCTGGATTTATCGCCGTAAGGCAGGTGGAAGGTATCTCCAAAATAAATGATCTTTTCCTGTGGAAGCAGGGATTGAATGGAATGTGCGACGGTGAGACCGCCTACGCCTGAATCGAATAATCCTATGGGCTGGTGCGCTTCCGGTTGCATCATTTCCTGACTGGGTTAATACAGAAAGACCATCCCCGAGAGGAGATGGTCTGATCTATCATATCATTTAAAGATTATAATCCAAGCTTGGTCCTGACCAGCGGGAGTATATCTGTACTCTTTTCTGAGAAATATACGGGGTTACCGCGACTGACATCAAAGACATAAACAAAGCCGTTCTGTTCGGCCACTTCCTTTATGGCATTGTTGGCCTTTTCCAGGATGGGCTGCAGCAGTCTTTGCTGCTGTGATTGAAGATCCTGCTGGGCTACCTGCTCAAAGTTGGCAATCCTTTGCTGCATCTCAGTGATATCTGCTTCCTTGGTTTGTCTGATCAGATCCGTATAATTATCCCTGTTGGTCAGGTAATCATCATACTTCTTATTCAGTTCCACTCTCATCTCCTCCAGTTGTTGCTCATAATCACCGGCCAGTTTTTCGATCCTGGCCTGTGCACTGTCACTCTCCGGCATGGCTGTCAGTAATTCCTGGGAATTGATATGCCCGAATTTAAGGTCCTGTGAATTGACCGGCATACAGGCTAACAGGAATGCGCTTATGAGAAATAGGTTGACGATCTTTTTCATTGGTTTACTTATTAATTGCTCAGCGCTGAACTTTCCGCGCTTGGAATGTTATTATCTGGTTTTTAAAAAAGTGATACAAAAGTAAGGATTTAATTCTTATATCCCAGCTTTTCGAGCACTTCATCACTTTTATCGTATTTTGGATTGGTATACAGCATGTTGGCGCCCGAGGCAGTATCAAAAATCACGGCATAATTTCCCTCTGATGCAATTTCCTTTACTACCCTGTAAACTTCATCCTGTATCGGTTTGACCAATTCCTGGCGTTTCTTGAACAAATTCCCATCTCTTCCGAAATATTGCTGCTGGAGATCCTTCACCTCCTTTTCCCTGGTAATGATCTCCTCTTCTTTTTTGGTTTTCATTTCCTCGGTCAGCAATACCTTTTCTGCCTGGAAATCTTGGTACATCTTTTCGATGGTTCCATACATGGTTTCAACTTCTTCCTGCCAGTCCTTCGCCATCTTATCAAGCTGGTCCTGGGCAGCCTTATAAGCCGGGATACGGTCCAGTATGTACTCCGTATCCACAAAGGCATATTTCTGGGCCAGGCCCGTGCCTGTCGCCAGCAAAATAATACTGAGTATTGATGCTATTCTTTTCATGGATATATGTTTTTAAATTTGATATACTAAAACTGTTGTCCGATGGTGAAATGGAACTGGCTCCTGTTTGCATCAGGCAGACCGGGTATGGGATCAAATCCATAGCCCCAGTCGATCCCCAGCAGACCAAACATCGGCAAAAATGCCCGCAGGCCGATACCAGCCGATCTCTTGACCAGGAAGGGATTGAACTCATCGATACTGTACCAGGCATTACCCCCTTCCAGGAACCCGAGCACAAACACTGTAGCAGAAGGATTCAGGGTTATGGGATAACGCAGTTCCAGGGTCAGCCGGGTATAAACATTCCCGGCTTTCAATCCATTCACCCTTGGTGTCAAAGAACCATTTTCATACCCTCTCAGGGCGATTATCTCGTATCCGTATATGTTAAATCCTGACATCCCGTCCCCTCCGACATCAAATCCTTCGAAGGGGGAAGGACCAAGATCATCATTGTAATGACCGAGGTAACCAAAATGGGCCCGTGTATAGAACACCAAATTTCCTGCCAAGGTTGTATACCAGTCTGCTAAAAACTTCCATTTATGGTATTCAATCCAGTTGTATCTCTCCTGTTCAGTGACATTTGTGTAATCTTTACCATTGAATACAGAATAGGGCGGGGTTAGCTGGAGACTCAGTGAAAAAGTCGATCCGCGACGTGGATAGATCAGCTGGTCGATCGATTTGCGGGCAACCGTGGTGGTGAAACTTAAATTGTTTGATTTACCATTGGAAAAAGTAAAATAGCCCGTCCAGTTATCCAGGTTGTACTGCTGGAAACTCAGTTCATTATAGAGGGTGAAAAAATCATCCGGCCATTTCAGGCGCCTTCCCAATCCAATGGAAGCACCGGTGATTTTCATGGAGCTGGTCCCGGCATCCCAGAAATACAGGGAATTATTTGTCAGGGTATGGAAGAAAGAGACAGCCAGTGAGTTTGGCTTCTTACTCCCGAACCAGGGTTCCACGAAGGTCATATTATAGCTCCGGTAATATTTGCCGTTTGATTGGGCACGCAGGCTCAGTGTCTGTCCATCACCAGCAGGAATGGGCCTCCATGCCTTGAGCTTGAGGACATCTCTGATGGCAAAATTGGAAAACCGAAGCCCGATGGTACCTACGAGCATGCCGGCCCCCCATCCCCCTGATATCTCCAGCTGGTCATTGGCCCTTTCCACCAGCTTGTATTCTATATCCACTGTACCATCTGCAGGATTCGGTATGGGGATGGGTTCAATTTTCTCCGGATCGAAATGTCCCAGTTGTGCAAGTTCCCTTACCGTCCTGATGATATCCGATTTACTGAACAACTCTCCGGGCTTGGTACGGATCTCCCTGCGAACCACATGTTCATTGGTTTTGGTATTCCCTGATATGATCACATTGTTGATTCTGGCCTGTTTCCCTTCATATATCCTCATTTCAAAGTCAATGGAATCCCCTTCCACCTTTATCTCTACCGGATCTACACTGAAAAACAGGTAGCCATTGTCCAGGTACAGGGAGCTGACTGCATCCTCATCCACTTCCAGCCGTTTGCTTAACAGGGTCTGGTCAAATACATCCCCCTTTTCAATGCCGAGGACTGCATTCAGTATTTGTGAGGGATAGATGGTATTACCCACCCAGTTAATGTCCCTGAAAAAGTACTTGCGGCCTTCCACAATAAATATTTTCAGTAACAGCCTGTTTTCTTCTTCAAGTCTGACCATGGAATCACCCAGGATCTTGGCATCCCGGTACCCGTTTTCATTGTAAAAAGTGATCAGGCTCTGCTTATCTTCCTTGTACTGGTCCTTAATGAACTTGGATGCTTTAAATATGTTTATGTTTACCTTTTTCGTATTTTTCAGCACCCTCCGCAGGCGTTTATCTGGGAATACCTCGTTGCCATCGAAAATTATATCATCGATTTTTATCCTGTGTTCCTTGTCAACCTTAACGAATAACCGAACTGAATTGGGTCGCAATGTATCGGGTACCTGTGTGATGGCTACCTTGGTATTAAAAAATCCCTTTTCTATGAAATGGTCTTTAATAATGCGCTCCGTATTGTTCAGCAGGTCAGTGGTTACCTGGCTTCCGGTACGGACATTCAGGGTTTCCATCAGGTCCTCAGTCTCCCCTTTCTTCAATCCCTCTACAATGAGCCTGGAAAGTCGCGGTTGTTCTTTCAGGTAAATGTCCAGGTAAATCTTACCGTCTTCGATCTTACGGGCAGTGATCTTGACATCAGCGAACAATCCCTGGTCCCAGAATTTATTCACAGCCTTGGTAATATCGTCACCCGGTATATTAATGCGGTTCCCGACCTTGAATCCTGAAATGGAAATAAGTACTGTGGGTTGGAGAAATTCCACGCCTGATACGGTAATATCGGCTATTTCATATTCCCTTACATTCGCGTAATCGTATACAGGCAGGTTGTCATAATCAATGTCCTGTGATAGTACAGCCAGCCATGGTGAAACTAAAATGGCGATGAATAGTAGGTGCTTCCGAATCATTCCTGTCTAATCCCCCTTTTACGATACTACTTGTTCACTGATTTTACCAAACCGGCGTTCCCGCTTCTGGAAATTGCAGATGGCTGCATACAGGTCTTCCTTTCCGAAGTCTGGCCAGAGCGTCTGTGTGAAATACAATTCAGCGTAGGCGATCTGCCAAAGCAGAAAATTGCTGATCCTGTATTCACCACTCGTCCGGATCAATAGTTCAGGATCCGGTATATTATGGGTCTGAAGCTGATCGGTAAAATGATCACAGCTGATCTCCTTGGCTGTTAATTCACCTGACTCAATCTTCTTTGCGATGGATTTCATGGCATCAAGAATTTCCCACCGGGCACTGTAACTGAGTGCCAGGATCAGGGTCATCCCGGTATTCGGTGAAGTCTTCCTGATGGCTTGTCTCAGGTTAGATTTGACCTTATTTGGCAAACTTTCTATATCACCAATGGCTTCCAGCCGAATGTTGTTCTCCATCAGGTTATCAATCTCCTTGTCAAGGGAGGTAACCAGCAGGGACATCAGCGCATCGATCTCGGTCCGGGGCCTGTTCCAGTTCTCAGTTGAGAATGCATACAGGGTCAGGTAGCCAACACCCAGTTCAGCTGCAGCCTCCACGGTCTCACGTACCGCCTTGACACCACTTTTATGGCCGAAGATCCGTTCATTGCCCTTTTGTTTTGCCCAACGCCCGTTCCCATCCATGATGATGGCAATATGCCTGGGTAATTTATCCCTGTCAATATGTTTTTTAAGTGAGTTTTCCATCTGCTTCCCAGACTAATCGTAGGCCGGGCAATCTTCCCGCCAGTTAAATATCTTATAAGTGACAAATAATCCAACCATTGAATACCAATCATTATTATGAAAGAACACACCTTCCTCGGTGCCTATATTTTCCCTTGCATCCAGCAGGTCATTCAGGGTTTTTCTGAAAGTCCATTCCCCGCCGATACTCACCCGCCTGCTGACATTGTATTTGAATCCAGCGCCAAAGGTAATGGTGGTGGCTGATTCGGCCTTTGCATTTAGATCCAGTGTAGCTGACCCAATCTGAACGTCTGAACTGATGACCGAGGCATATCCAATTCCGGCTGAGACATAAGGTGTATACCTGTCTTTTCTCAGCTTGGTGGGCTGGTAATCCATGAAATTGAATTCCGTGCTCACGCTAAGGTCGATGATACCGGTTCTGAAGCTGTGGTCCCTCCATTGTTGGAAGTCATCTTCGAAATCGCTGTCATTCCCCTTCAAGATGGTATAAATCCCGGTAAACCGGAACGAATGCCTTGGATTGAGATTATAGCGGTAAATGATGCCACCGGCAGGGGATGGGGCATAAAAATGCCGGCTATGATTGATATCCCCCATATAATAGGATGCCCCCCCGATCAGGCCAATATCCGATTTTCTTTGCGCAATGGCATGTTTAGACGGAAAAACCAGTAAGAGGATAAGAAGAATGCCGGAAAAGAAAGCCTTAGAGGAATGTTCTGCTCTTCCGTCCGAATAGAATGGGGACGCCTGACCGTGATGTTCTGATTCTGTATATCCCATTAATAAATCCAAAATAATATAGATCATTTGCCTTCGAAAAAACAGGATGTGAATAGGCATCCATATAATCTGTTGTCGATAACCGAATCCCGAATTCACCGCCCACTGACCAGTTCTGGTTGATCACGTATTTTAATCCGATACCCAGCGGCATCACAATGCCGACCTTGGTATGATCCGGATTATATGCCGGGGCATTCTTCAATGCATCGTTCGGCTTTGGACTGAAAAATACTCCCCCGATTCCAGCATACAAATATAAGTTGATTTGGGAAAAATTGTTAACCATTCCCCTTTTATTGAACAAAGCAGCAGATTTGTAACGTTTTTCCTCTGATATAATCGAATATTCATACTGCAAACTGGGTTCAAACAAACTCGTTGTAAACTCGAATCCACGGTCGTTGTTCTTGGACCCCTCATCATCCCCGGTAATGAACCCGTACATCAGGTTCAGTTTCAGAGCCATGTTCTCCCGGATCTTGTACCTTGCTCCGAGATATAACGAAGGACGTGTGTGTTTTATTGAGAGATCCCTGATGCCAAACCAGTTATCACTGGTGGCAGCTCCTCCGATATCACCGAAAGAGTTTAAAAAACCCACACCGAAAAGCGCCTCGTATCTTCTCAGTTTCCATCGCTGTGCACGGCCCTCCTGAGGAAGGCAAAGCGCGATCAGCAGTATGAATGGCAAGACCCTTTTCAACATGGAATCTGCTACTTATAAACAAATTTAACAAATATTCCTTAAATACTAGTTCCTTTTGTCAACTCCCCACATTAATTTGTTACGCAATGTATTGTAGAAAGTTGCATCTTTGATCCTCAGGGTTTTGATAGTAAAATCAGCCCTTTTCAGCCGCAACTGGATCTCTCCCTCTATGATTTCAGTACGTGAATCAAGGGTCAGCAGGAAACTGTCATCCCGGCTTTCTACCTCAATCCTGATCAAATTATGATCCGGTACAATGACCGGTCTTACGGTCAGGTTATGCGGGGCCATGGGGGAAATGATGAAATTATTTGAATCCGGGGTCATAATGGGTCCACCGACACTCATGGAGTATGCTGTTGAACCTGTAGGTGTGGATACGATGAGCCCATCTGCCCAATAGGAGTTCAGGTAATGATCATCCAGGTAGGTATGTATGGTGATCATGGTAGAATACCGCTTCTGTATGCTGACCTCATTCAGTGCACAGGCAAACCCTTCCCAAGATGTATTGATCAGATCCAGCTCCACAAGGGAGCGATGCTCGACTTTGTACTGACTGTTGAGTATGGCAGAGAGGGAATCTTCAATGTGCTCGGGTGAAATATCGGCAAGGAAACCCAGGCGTCCGGTATTGATCCCGACAATGGGTATACCGTAGTCCTGTACAATGGAAACTGCTTCCAGAAAGGTGCCGTCACCGCCAATGGAAAACATGATGTCTGCATTCCCGATGATATCATCATGCGTTTTGAATACCCCCGCGTTCTGGAAGGATAGCTTTTCCTTCTTCATGAGGAATTCATGGAAAGGCTGATGGATAAAATATTCCACACCATGCTTTTCGAGCAATTCGAACAGGGTCGTAATGTTCTTCTTAAATCCGCTGCTGGAAGGCCTGCCGTAAATGGCGATTTTCATCTCAGATATTCAAATATTTCATAAATGCCTCGTACCGGTTATGGAGCAGGTCCTCCAGTTCATCACTCTCCATATATGAGGCCTTCACTGTATAGTTATACCTGTTAAATGTCCGGATGATGGAAGTAATATCTGTTGTATTCACCTTCAGGGTGATGGTCATCTGCATGGAATCTTCCGGGGATGAGACATACATGCTGAGGATCTTGGCATCATTGCTCTCCACAATCTGGCTGATTTCGGTAAGGGTATAATCGTTGACCCCCATTTCCAGCTCGATGATCCCCCCGGGGTGTTTCAGGGCTGACAGGTTAGCAAAATTCTGCAGCAGGTCATTCAGGGTGATCAGACCCTGGTAATTCTTCTGCTCATCCAGCACCGGTACTACGCTGAGTTTCAGCCGGGATACTATTTCAATGACCTCGTAGATATGCTGGCTCAGCAATACATAGGGACTGAAAAGTGATAATTTGTGGTTCCCAATCGCCTCCTCTGCCATGTTCAGGTTATAGATGTCCTTGTCGGAAATCAAACCCAGAAATTCCTGATTATTAACGATCGGTAAATGGGAGATCCTGAAAATATCCATCCATGACAAGGCCTGCAACCCTGTATCTGAGGTCTTTAGAGCCGGCACAACTTCTGATATAAGATCTTTTGCTAACAAATTTTTATCCTTCTGCCAAATTACTCGTAATTTTGTAACAGTTTAAGAAATTTTCAAAATGACCAGATTAAGTGTAAATATAAATAAAATTGCCACATTGCGTAATGCCCGAGGAGGAAATATACCCAATGTGCTGAAGGCGGCTGTTGACTGCCAGAACTTCGGTGCAGAAGGCATTACGGTCCACCCGAGACCCGATGAGAGACATATCCGCTACCAGGATGTGCGGGATATTAAATCTGTTATCAAAACAGAATTCAATATTGAAGGTTATCCATCCCGGTCATTTCTGAACCTGGTGGGCGAAGTCAAACCGGACCAGGTGACCCTGGTTCCGGATCCTCCAGACGCAATCACCAGCAGCGAAGGCTGGAATACAATCAAATGTAAGTCATTCCTGGCTGAAGTAATCGCTGAATTGAAAGAGTACGGAATCAGATCATCCATTTTTATTGACACCAACCTGAAATACATTGAAAATGCACTTGAAACCGGGACCGACCGGATTGAATTGTATACGGAACCCTATGCTCGCAATTACCCAGCAGATCCTGCCCATGCGATCGAGTCCTTTACGGAGGCAGCTGCCAGGGCCGTGGAAATCGGCTTGGGACTGAATGCCGGGCATGACCTCAGCCTCGAAAACCTCAAATATTTTAATGATAATATCCCCGGACTGCTGGAAGTGTCCATAGGGCATGCCCTCATTTCCGATGCGCTGTATTTCGGACTTGAGAATACCATCCAGCAGTATCTCCGGCAGCTTGCCTGAGCAATTCCGCAATCGGCCACATGGAACTATTCTACAGAAATTTTGGTGAGGGACCGCCCTTGATCATTGTACATGGACTTTACGGGGCTTCTGACAACTGGCTATCGATCGGCAGAGCACTAGCCACCGATTTCGATGTTTATATTATTGATCAGCGAAATCACGGGCAATCCCCCCATTCCGACACTCATAATTACCCGGCCATGAGGGATGACCTGATCATGTTCATGGACCGGCATGATCTGCGGAAAGCGATCCTGGTGGGCCATTCTATGGGTGGCAAAACG
>LJUP01000214.1 GCA_001303955.1 Bacteroides sp. SM23_62
TAATAATAACCATCCCAGTATCCGCGATGATATCCTGACCAGTATGATCCATATCCGTAATAAGGATAACCCCATCCATAAGATGGATAACCCCATCCATAATAGGGATAGCCCCATCCACCATAACCCCAGCCAAAGCCGAAGCCAAAGCTTAATGAAATCCTGGGTCCCCATGAACTGTAATAGTATGGATCATACCACGGATCATAATAATATGGATCGTAATAACTGTAACCTACATAAGGTGAGTGAAAACGCCTGATACGGGACGTGTAATCGGGATACTGATTGACAGTACCGTAATAATTATTCACTACAGGAGGAGTGCTGCCATCATCATAATAAGCATAGCCTACATCCTCTTGCTGACCGACGTACATGGTATCTTCCTGTGCATAGGCTTCCTGTGATGCCTGGGCATCTTCATTCAGGTATTCCTCTTCGAGGGCCAGACGGTATTTTTCATAATCGCTTAACTCCTCTTCAGGGACTGCCTGCACATTCTGCTGACTTGCTTCGGGCTGAACATTTGCAGTCTCAGCCTGCATATTCGCATCCCGTGGTGTATAATATAAATCGTCATATTCTGCTACCCCGGCCTTGTATGAAGAAGAACAAGCACCCAGGATCAGGCTGACGATGATTAGCAAATAGATGGATGTTTTCATGGCTTTTTCCTCCAGATATTTTCTTTATTCAAAATCATGCAAATACCATACCAAAAATGCAAGATGCACACTTTGCTCTGCAGTACATAATACGAAATTTCAGGGATAAATAAAAATATCCCGGTACTATTAATTCTGTCCGATATTTGCTTATTTTTGCAAATCCCTAATTAAAATATTACATCTCAGTTAGATATAAAGAACCTGATGGCGAAAGAACTTACCCCCAGAGAAGAAAATTATTCACAATGGTACAATGATCTGGTCATTAAAGCAGACCTTGCAGAGAATTCAGCAGTCCGTGGTTGTATGGTAATCAAACCATACGGATATGCCATCTGGGAAAAAATTCAATCCATCCTGGACGGGATGTTCAAAAAGACCGGCCATTCCAATGCCTATTTCCCGCTTTTCATCCCCAAATCCTTTTTCAGCAAGGAAGCCGCCCATGTGGAAGGTTTTGCAAAGGAATGTGCTATCGTCACACACTACCGGTTGAAAAATGATGAAAATGGCAAAGGGATTGTGGTGGATGAAACAGCCAAGCTCGAAGAAGAACTGATCATCCGTCCCACCTCGGAAACCATTATATGGAACACCTATAAAAACTGGATACAGTCTTATCGTGACCTGCCCATCCTTGTAAACCAGTGGGCCAATGTTGTGCGTTGGGAAATGCGTACAAGGCTGTTTCTCAGGACGGCCGAGTTCCTCTGGCAGGAAGGACATACCGCCCATGCAACTGAAGCTGAAGCATTGGAGGAAACCAGCAAGATCATCAACCTTTATGCTGATTTTGCCGAAAATCATATGGCCATGCCAGTCATCAAAGGCAGAAAGACGGAATCAGAAAGATTTGCAGGCGCCCTGGACACCTATGCCATAGAAGCCCTGATGCAGGATGGTAAAGCCCTCCAATCAGGAACCAGTCATTTCCTGGGACAAAATTTCGCCAGGGCTTTCGACGTGCAGTTCACCAGCAAGGAAGGAAATCTTGAATACGTCTGGGCCACCTCCTGGGGTGTCTCAACCCGCCTGATGGGGGCCCTGATCATGGCTCATTCCGACGATAACGGGCTGGTCCTGCCCCCCAGGCTGGCACCTCTGCAGGTCGTGATCGTACCCATATACAAAAGCCAGGAAGAATTTACCCGCATCAGCCAGGCAGCCCTCAAGATCAAAGCAGAGCTGGAAGGAGGCGGACTTTCAGTAAAGTATGATGACAGGGACACCCACAAACCAGGATGGAAATTCAGTGAATATGAGATGAAGGGAGTGCCGGTCAGGATTGCTATCGGCCCGAGAGATCTCGATAATAATACCGTGGAAGTCGCCCGGCGTGATACCCTGGAGAAGAAGATTGTCTCAAGGGACATGGTGAATGACATTGTCATTGGACTGATGGAAGAGATCCAGCAAAGCATTTTCAGAAAAGCCCTGGATCTCAGGCGTGATAATACATACAAGGTGGATGATTGGGATGAATTCCGGGAGATCATGGACAAAAAACCTGGATTCGTGCTGGCCCATTGGGATGGTACTGCTGAGACTGAATTAAAGATCAAGGAGGAAACCAAGGCTACCATACGCTGCATTCCTTTTGATGCGGAGGTGGAAGAAGGTAAATGCATATATACCGGCAAACCCTCGGAGAAAAGGGTACTATTTGCAATTGCATATTAATACACTGGTTATGAGCAATGTAGACATAAAAACAAATATCCTGAACAACCTGAAGGATAAATCTGCCGTAAAGCAGCAGGTATATGACAATACCCTGAGCGTGCTGTCTGATATAAAAAAGATACTGAAGGAACTGGAGCTGGAATTCAACACCAAGCTCGTGGATGCAGATGAAAGGATCCAGCTTGACTACCAGGACAATGGTATCTACAGCGCCCAGTTAAAAATCGCAGGCGACCTGATCATCATTGCCATGCATTCCAATGTCTTCGAATTTGACATGAGCCATGGCATATGGAAAACCTCCTATGTACAATCTGACAGAACAGCTTCCTATTGCGGGATCATCAATATCTACAATTTCCTATTGGATTCATTTAAGTACAGCCGGATGCAGGACCTGGGCTACCTTGTTGGCAGGATCTTCATCAACAAGGAATTTCATTATTTCGCGGAAGGAAAGCGGCAGCTTGGATTTTTCTTCAATGATTTCGGGAATAAGGTACTGGACAAAGAATCCCTGACGAATATGATCACATTGGCCATCAATTATACCCTTGAATTTGATTTGCTTGTCCCACCCTATGATACAGTAAAAATTGCTTCCGTCGAACAGATCAGCGACAGGATACAGCTTTCCAAATTGCGCACCGGCAAACGCCTTGGATTCCAGTTCAATGCAGATGATATTGATGGAAATTTATAATTACTGAAACGAAAGGCCAGCCTGTACCGTATTCTTTGTTTGACGGGAAACATCTTTTTACGTATTTTACGTTTATTGACAAAGTACTGATACACTTGAAGTATTGTCGATACATCCTGGTAATCATGCTGGGATTGTCCTGGTTGACGTCATCGGGGACTGTCCCTGCTGGGGTTTTGTATGACACCCTGAAGCTTGTTGAGGGTTCCAGGCTTTACCTTGGGGGACAGAAATTCAAATACAAAAAGGATACTATCATTGTGATTCACGGCGGACTGGATTACCGGGTCACATATCCGAGGGGGCAGGCCAGTGAGATCTTTTTTGACTCGCTTGAAGAAAGGGCAAGCAGGAAGCGCTGGACCAGGGAATTGCATAATATCGTCATCACCTCACCGCGAATTCCGGACACACTGGATACCATGTTAACCCGGCTCAGTGTGGACCCCTATATTAATTATGGCGGGAAAGTTATACGCAACATCAGATTCATAAAGCTTGAACCTTTCGGTCCGTCTATTTTCGATACCTCCAGGATTGCCAGCTCAAAAATAGAGAAGTTTGGCAATGACCTGCATCGTGTGACACATGACCGCGTCATCAAGAACCATCTCCTTTTCCAGCGCGGTGATCTGGTAGTCCCACATGAGATCAGTGATAATGAAAGAATAATCAGGGAACTTTCTTTTATAGAGGATGTCAGGATCTATCTGGAGGAGTTAACCCCCGGCTCGGATACTGTGGATGTCAGGGTGGTGACCAAAGATGCTTTTTCCATTGGAGCAGGAGGATGGCTGAATGGTTTTGATGTGGGCAAACTCGATATCTTTGAGAGCAACTTGTTTGGATCCGGACATGAGCTGCATGCTGTTTTTTACTGGGATGGAGAAAAATCACCATGGCTGGGACATGAGATCTACTATCTGATGCATAACCTGGGGGGATCATTCATCAACGGTATGCTCAGGTACCAGCAGGTATTCAATACGGAATCTTACCAGCTGGGCTTTGACAGGCGGTTTTTCACTCCGAATACAAAGTGGGCCGGAGCTTTGGACCTGGAGCGTACCCGGACTCTCAGGTATATTCCTTTATCCGATTCCCTAAGCATAGATGTCCCAGTTAAATACAATATTTATGATGGCTGGCTGGGAAGGGCGTTCTATCTCAGGTCCCAACGCAATCAAATAGGAAACCGACTGAATTTTGTGGTCTCCTCAAGACTTTACTGGGACCAGTATATCGACCGGCCGGAAGTGGATGAAAAGAACTTTTACGTGTACCAGAACAGGACCGGCTGGCTCACATCACTGGCCATTTCTTCGCAGTCTTTCTTCAGAAGCAACCTCATCCTTGATTTTGGTAGAACGGAGGACATCCCGCAGGGGATGTTGTTCAGTATTACAGGGGGAGTGGAAAGAAATGAATTTAATACCAGGCTATATGCCGGTTTCAGCCTGTCACAGGGAAGGTATCTCGGCAACATCGGGTACCTTTATACCAAACTGGAGGCAGGAGGATTCTTCCTGAAAAAGGATTATGTAGAACAGGGCGTCATCAATTTCAGGGCTGATTATTTTACTCCTCTATTCATTATTAACAGGTTCAAATTCAGGCATTTTATTTCTGCAAATTTTGTAAATGGAATCAACAGGTTTGAGGATGAATATATCGGTATCGGGGATGATCATGATATCCGGGGATTCAGGTACGGCCTCCCGCTGGGTACAAAAAAAATCTTCCTCAACTATGAAGCGGATGCATTTACACCATTTTACCTGTATGGATTCCGTTTCGTCTTCTTTGGCTTTATGGACTTCGGATTGATCGGACCGGAAACCAAAAAACTGCACGACGGACTCTTTTATTCAGGTTTTGGGATAGGGGCACGGATCAGGAATGAAAGGCTGGTCTTTGAAACCATAACCATCCGGCTGGGATATTATCCCAACCATCCCGAAAAGGATATCCCCCTCTTTCTTCATTTTTCCGGAGAGCAAAGGTATAATATCGATAACTTCAACGTTACAAAGCCCGAAATTGCAAGCTTTAGGTAATCACTGCGGAAAACAAAGTAAAAATTATAACTTTGTAGATAATTCGATATTATCAACCTTTAAATAATTTAAAATGGCAGTATTAGTAGGTAAAAAAGCTCCGCATTTCAAGGCGGATGCGGTTGTCAATGGGGGAGAGATTGTCTCCGGATTTTCACTTGATCAGTTCATCGGAAAGAAGTATGTGGTATTTTACTTCTACCCAGCTGATTTTACGTTTGTATGTCCAACGGAGATCCTGGCATTCCAGGACAAGATCGAGGAATTCGAGCAAAGGAATGTGGCCGTCATCGGCTGTTCGGTTGATTCAGCTTTTTCTCACTGGAAATGGTTGCAGACAGAACTGAAGGATGGCGGGATCAAGGGTGTAACATACCCGCTGGTGGCAGATCCTCCCATGACGATTGCACAAAACTATGATGTCCTGATCGGCGAATATGATTACAATGAAGCAGATGAGCTTGTTTTTGAAGGCGTGGCCGAAACTTACAGGGGACTCTTTTTAATTGACAGGGAAGGGATTGTACGGCACCAGGTAGTCAATGACAAGCCATTGGGAAGGAACATTGATGAGGTGATCCGCTTGGTAGACGCTTTGCAGTACAGTGAAGAACACGGGGAAGTCTGTCCGGCAAACTGGCAGAAGGGAGACGAGGCCCTGAAGGAAACCCAGGAGAGTATTGCAGGATACCTCGGGAAATTAGATTAAGCATACAACTGGATTTACCGGAAAGCTGTCGGATCCCGTTCCGGGGAAAAGACAGCTTTTTTTATGGCTGAATCAGCCTGGTGTGAAAAGTTGATGAAAAAGGTGAATGACCACCGGATTCCTTACATTTGCATAAAGCGATGGCAATGCTCTCAAAATTCAGGAGTTTTATACAGTCAAATTCGCTTTGCCAGCCTTCGGACCGGATCCTGCTGGCAATCAGTGGCGGCATTGATTCAATGGTTTTGCTGCATCTGTTTTTTGCTGCCGGCTATAAGCCAGGAATCGCCCATTGTAATTTTCACCTGAGAGGCAGTGAATCGGACGGGGATGAGAAGTTTGTGAAATCAGCCGCTGAAAATATGGGTGCGGATTTTTACAGGCAGGATTTTGACACGGAACAGTCAGCCCGTGAATCAGGGATATCCATACAAATGGCAGCCAGAAACCTACGTTACCGTTGGTTTGAAGAGATTCGCAGCAGACACGGATACGACTATATCGCCACCGCCCATAACCAGGATGATGTGATTGAAACTTTTTTTATTAACCTGTCCCGTGGTACAGGTATCAGGGGATTGACCGGTATACCCGTCAAATCGGAGAGGATCATCCGTCCCCTCCTGTTCGCATCCAGGAAATCCATTGAGGAATATGCCATCGGGCATGACATCAGCTTCCGGGAAGATTCCAGCAATGCTTCCGACAAGTATCTCAGGAACAGGGTGAGGCATCACCTCATCCCCATGCTGGAAGAAGAAAATCCCTCCTTCCGGATGGCATTGATGGAGACCATGCTTAAATTGTCCGAAACCGAGAAACTCTACGAACAGGAATTGGTACTGTTGAAAAACAGACTGATGCGTAAAGAGGGTGACAGGATAAAGATCCGCATCAGGGATCTTTCCGCACACGGTGCCAGGAAAAGCATCCTGTTCGAGATACTGTCTGAATATAATTTCTCTGCCCAGGCCATGGAAGATATCATCCATTCCCTTGGGGGCCCCTCCGGCAAACAATTCCTGTCTGCCACACACCGCATCGTGAAGGACCGGGAGGACCTGATCATTACTCCGGTGGATAACAAGGAAGAGAGGAAATATTACCTTGAACGGGAAGCCGGGCGGATAACGGAACCTGTCGACCTTGAATGGATGGTGGTCGACCATACGGAAACTTTCCACATTCCCAATGACCGGAAAATCGCCTGCCTGGATCTTCAGAAGCTTCATTTTCCCCTGATTTTGAGGCACTGGCAGACAGGGGACTATTTTCAGCCGCTGGGGATGCAGGGAATGAAAAAGATCAGTGACTTCCTTATAGATACAAAAGTTTCGCTGCCGGACAAAGAGAGGACATGGCTGCTGACATCTGGCCGTGAAATTGCCTGGGTGATAGGACAACGGATAGATGACCGATTCAAGGTCAGGCCATATACCAGGCAGGTCCTGATGATGAAATTCACCAGCCCTTTTCCCGATACTAAATAGCAGGATATAAATACCAGTCCAGCAGAATATCCGGACAGATCAAACCTATAGTTTTACAAATTCCACCCTGCGGTTATTGGCCTTGCCTTCCGGGGAGGAGTTATCCGTGATGGGCATGGATTCGCCCCAGCCCTTGGATTCCAGCCTGTCCGCTGCAATGCCCATGCTGATCATGGTCGATTTTACAGATTCAGCGCGCTTATCTGATAGCTCCATGTTAAAGGCATCGTCCCCGTCACTGTCGGTATGCCCTTCCACACTGAACCGCAGGTCCGGGTGCTCCTTCATCAGGTCAACCACTTCGTTGATAATCCCCATGGATTCAGGTTTCAGGGTAGCCTTTCCCACATCGAAACGGATACCGTTGGCAATGATCTTTCCGTCCTCCATGACCCGGTCGTAATATTTCACCCCTCCTTCGGCGATCCGGATATTTTTAATATAGATCGGCTGGTCGTCCCTGGCATGGTAGCTGTATAAGGTGATTCCCGAAGGATCTATATCGAGGCGGGGAACGTTGAGCAGGCGGGTATCATCAAGGTATGCCTTGTATTTTCCGTCGGTATAGGCTACTGCAATATGGGCCCATCTTTCCTCTTTCAGCTCTGCAGGATACATGCTCTTAGACCCATATATCTCCAGGTAATTGTATCCTACGGTCATATAATCCTGGTTCCCCGACGGATCCTCCTGGTTCTTTCGGTCATAAAGATACATCGTTGCATAGCTGTATCCGAAGTAAATATCAAATTCAACCGTGAAGATTTCCGGCAGGTAATCCTGGTCCGAGTTTTTCATGTAAGGAACGATGGCAGGACCACCTCCCCGGAGATATATAACATTCTCCCCATCCACCTCAGCCACCTCGGCTACACCTTTATACAGGTCCCAGCGGGAAGGGAATTCACCATTTTCTTCGCCAACAAGGTCATCTTCAAATATGACCTTGTCGCCGGGTACAAAATCATACTTTGCCCAGCTGAGCACCCCGGTCTTCACTGCCTCAGCAGTTTCCGCAGTTGCTTCAGCATCTGGTTCAGAGGTTCCTGTTTCCATCACGGCAGTTTGCTCGGTGGCATCCTCTGCAGTAGTGGTTTTATCTTTTTTCTTTTTGTTACCGAAAATTTTGTCCAGTTCATCGTCGACTGTCTCATCGGTTTTTTGCTCGGTCTTCTTCTTGACTTTTTTAAGCAGGTCAATCTGTGTATAAGCAGGATTTGCAACCAGCAATCCCAATGACAGGGTAAGAACAATATGTATTGTTTTCATCGATTTGGGGTTTTTATTTACACTTCTCTGGCAGGTCAAGCCCGCAAACTCACAGACTGACATCAATCCTGCCGATTTTACAAGTTACTAAAAAAAAATCCCGAAATCAACTCAAATTATGCTCCACCTGCAGGCAGGTCGATGTTTTCCCGTAATCCGTCAAAAAATTTCTTCAATGCTTCGAAATCCCTTTCCTCTACCATTTTGATCAGGTTTGCCAGCTGTGTCCTGATCTTTACTACCTGTTCTATGGTAAAGGGATTGAACAGGATTTCCGACAACAGGTAATCATCTTCTGACAGCACCCCGCGTGCCACATCCAGGTGCTTGCGGAAGGTGGTCCCAGGAGCTTCCTGTTTCTTCATGCAGGCTGCAAAGACAAGGGACGATGAAAACGGGACCGACAATGAATAGGCAATCGTCTCATCATGGTCACTGAAGCTGTACTCATAGATATTGAGTTTGAGGCTGCTGTAGAAAGACCTGAAGAATGCCATGCCTTCCTGATCAGATTCTGTGATGATGATGGCATTTTCTCCGCTCAGGTCCTTGATGTTGGCGAAAGTGGGACCGAACATCGGGTGTGTTGATACGAACCTGCGACCGCATTGATCATAGTATTCCTGGAGCCCGTTTTTGACAGAGGTGATGTCTGCTATGATACAATCCTCCTCCAGGTAAGGATCAATTTCCTTGAAAACCTTTATGGTATTGTTGAGACTTACGGCATTGATCAGCAGGTCAGGCTGAAAGTCCCTGATCTCCTCAAAGCTGAGAAACCTGTGCGAATTGAAGAAGTACTTCAGCCTTGCCTTATCCTGGTCTATCACGCCCACATCATAGTCCAGACAGAGCGATTCAACCAGCCATGATCCCATTTTTCCTGCCCCCAATACAACAATTTTCTTCATCTGTGAATATGCTTTACGCTTTATTAATCCTGTTGATTTTTTGTTCCATGAGCATAAAATCTGCCAGTACGATGGCTGTGGCTGCCTCAAGAACCGGCGGTACCCTCAGGGCTATGCATTTGTCATGCCGCCCTTCGATCCTGATCTCCTCCACCCTGCCGGATTTCATATTCAGGGTACGCTGGACCTGAGATATGCTTGAGGTTGG
>LJUP01000215.1 GCA_001303955.1 Bacteroides sp. SM23_62
CCTGCCCGTACTTAACAATCTGACAGGGAAGGAAATCCGGCTGAACTACCTGGATCCCTTATGGGTAATTATCCTCTTTTTAATCTGGCTGTTCACAAGTTTAGCTGCCGGCAGTTATCCTTCCCTCCTGTTGGCCTCCAAAATTCCCTCCAGCATCTTTCAGCAGCATCAACTGTCTGGGTCCGGCAGGTCACTTACCCGCATGATCCTGGTTACATCCCAGTTCGTATTTGCCACCATTTTCCTGATCACGGTGATGGTGGTGAACAGGCAATTCTTCTACATGGATCATGCGGACCTGGGTTACAGGAAGCAGGACCTTGTGTACCTTCGCCTGCGTGATCAGCCAAGGGAGATGTCAGCAGTTATTAAAAACCATTTGTTACAAATACCGGGGATCACTTCCATTACCAATACCTCCCACTTGCCGGTCCTGGTTACCGGAGGTTATTACGAGGTATGGGGACGATCCGATGAGGAAGCACGCTACCTCGCATCAACATCAGTTGATTATGATTATATCGGTACCATGGGACTGGAAATGAAGGAAGGGAGGTTTTACTCCAGGAATTTTTCAACCGATTCAATTACGGCCGTCGTGGTAAATGAAACAGCCATAGAGCAAATGGGACTGGATAGCGGGACGGGCGAAAAATTCTTCTATCGTGGTGAAAATTACAACATCATAGGGGTGATGAAGGATTTCCATCATGTCCCGCTGGTAATGAAGATCACCCCGGTTCTTTTCAGGCTTCAACCCGCTGGAAATGACTATCTCCTGCTTCGGATCGGAGCGAGAGATGCAGAAGATATGGGTCATATCCTGGAGCAGATCAGGACTGCCTGGAATCAGAATTTTCCTGAACTGCCGCTTGAATACAATTTCCTGGAGGATTATGAATTCCCCCAGGAGAGGGTTATTTATTCCGCCGAACGTCTGATGCGGTATTTCACCATACTGGCCATCCTGATCGCCAGTATGGGATTATTCGGACTTTCCACCTTTATGGCAGAAAGAAAAACGAAGGAGATAGGGATACGCAAGGTGATGGGGGCCACAGGGGAAAGGATCATCCGCATTTTTTCCAGGGAATACCTGAAACTGATCATCCTGGCCAACCTGATTGCATGGCCCATTGCCTGGTTATTAATGAAGCAATTCTTGAATGCATTCGCTTACCGTACGAGCATGAATCCCTGGATTTTTATCGCAGTGGGCATATTTATTTGTGTACTCGCATTAATAACAGTGGGTATTCAGGCTTACCGCTCGGCCTTGAGAAATCCGGCGGACACGCTTAGGTATGAGTAAATTCAATCATTCCACCCGTAAGCTTTCGGCCGGATTTGTGGTAGCTGCCCTGTAAGAATTATAGCTAACCGTCAACAGGGCGATGACCAGCACAACCAGCGTTACTCCCAGTAACACCAAAGCGTAGACAAGCACATTGAAATCAATATGATAGGCAAAATTCTGGAGCCAGGCCCTGACACCGAAGTAGGCCGGTACGGATATCAGTGCCGAGATGCCAAGTAACCTGAGTGTTTCTTTTGATAGAATGAACATCACAATGTTAACAGAAGCCCCCATGGTCTTCCGTATGCCAATTTCTTTTGTACGCTGATTGGTCGTATAAGAGATCAATCCAAGCAATCCCAGACAGGAAATGAACATGGACAAAAGTGAAAAGATCAACAGGATCTGACCGGTGCGTTTTTCCGTTTCAAACAGTGAATCAAAGGTGTCATCCATCCATGAATACTCAAATGGATGTTCAACATCAAAATCTTCCCAGGTCTGCTTCACAAAATCGACCGTCTCAGGCATATTGCCATCCCCGAGCCTGATCACCAGTACGCCTTCCCAGTTCCCACGCATAAAACGGATTGCCATGGGATGGATCTCCTCGTGCATGGATTCAAAATGAAAATCCTTCACCACACCAATGATGGGATAAAAATCATCCGGTTCTCCCTCTGATCCTGGTTCCATGAAACGCGTATTCAGGGGGTCCCCTATATCAAAGGCTTTCTGTGTGGCTTCATTGATAATCACAGCGAATGAATCGGTTGGCATCTCCAGGCTGAAAAATCTGCCTTCCAGGATCTCAAGATCCAGGACCTGATCATAATTAAAACTGGTATAACAGGTGGCCAGGGTGAATATATCACTGCGGTCCCAACCCTCAAGCCAGTGAGCATTTTGCCAGTATTGATCCGAAGGGACATGGGTTGAATTGGCTGCACTGATGATGTTGGCATGCTGGCTGATCTCCTCCTTGAATGCATCAATTTTTTGCCTGAGTGCATCTGAGCGATGAACGATCAGGACGTTTTCCTTTCCGAATCCCGGATCCTTTTTCTGCATGTACGTCAGTTGTCGATTTACAATGATGGTCCCCAGCAGGATCACAATGGTCACTGTAAACTGCAGCACAATCAAAAGGCTCCTCAGAAAACTCTTGCTGGAGCCACTCCTGGCTTCAGTCTTGAACACAGCCACAGGCTTGAATGCGGCCAGTACAAAAGCAGGGTAGCTGCCCGAGAGGAGTCCCACAAATATGGCGAACAGGATCAACAGCGGGACGGTCCAGGTACTGCTGAAAATATTGAAATCAAGGTCCAGGTGGATCAGGTTATTGTAGGCTGGTAACAAGAGGTAAACGATGACAACTGCAAAGATCAGCGCGAATATGCTCAGCAGTACCGATTCTGCAAGGAACTGGGCGATCAAGAGGGATCTTGAGGATCCAACTACCTTCCGGAGACCGACTTCCCTTGTGCGGGCAGTCGAACGGGCCGTGGCCAGGTTCATGAAATTGATACAGGCGATGACCAGGATCAGGATGGCAATCACAAGGAATATATAGACATACATGGGATTCCCTCCGGGTTCCATCTCATACTGCAGGTTGGAATGCAGGTGGATATCCGTCATGGCCTGCAGGCGATAGCCATATGAATTTCCGGATTCTCTGAATTGTTCCAGGTCGATACCCATGAATTGTTCCACCAGGGGCCCGACATATTTTACAACCATATCCTGCATCCTGGCTTCAAATTCCACCGGATCAGTCCCCGGAGCAAGCACGAAATAGTTATAGAAATTATGGTTCACCCAGTTGGTACTCCTGCTTCTTTCAATGGTAGACAAAGAGCCCAGCATTTTGAACTGGATGTGAGAGTTGACAGGTACATCCTCCATCACACCTGTCACTGAATAATAGCTTGTATCCTGTTCGATCCGTAAGGTTTTTCCCACAGGATCATCATCACCGAAATACTTCTTTGCGTATTCTTCAGTCATGACGATACTGCGGGGATCTCTTAAACATGTTTTAGGATTCCCACGCAACAGTTTAAAACTGAAAACATCAAAAAAAGTGGAATCAGCGAAGATGTATTCCCGCTCCGTTTCATGGAACTTCCGGTCGCCGGTACGGACCAGCCATCCACCCGATTTATGGATCCTGACCGCACTTTCCACCTCCGGATAATCATTCAGCAGGGCTTCCATCATGGGTGGTGAGGACACCGCATGCCTCATTTCGGTACCCGGCATGTTCCCCAGGATCCAGGCCCGGTAGATACGGTCAGATTTTTCATGAAAACGGTCATAGGTCAGTTCATTGATCACATACAGGAATATGAATATACTGCTGGCCAGCCCTATGGCGAGTCCCAGTATATTGATAAAGCTGTATCCGGAGTGCTTAAACAGGTTGCGGAAAGCAACCTTGATGATGTTGGCAATCATTTTTCAGTTTTTGGCAGGGTTATTAATTATGACGTAGCAAACTACAAATTGTTACGGTAGTACTCAATAAAAAGGGAATGAACCACGGATTATTGCCGGTGAAGTATAGGAATCGAAAGGTGAATGATCCGACCGGGGATTTTTTCTCTATAATTCCTTTATGAAAATATCTTTAAAATACATCTTGAGTTCATCCCCGATATGCAGTTGAAGGGCTATAAAACCACTTTCCCCGACATTATATTTCCTGTGGATGGAATCATCCAGTATGCCTTCCCCTTTCAGGTCGGTAATCTGCACCCCGTTCAGCCAGGATTGTATGTCGAGTCCCTCGACCCTGATCTCCAGCTCATTCCAAATCAAATCTTCCTGCGTGCTGTAGAAGAGATCAAAATCTTCCCGTCTCATATCCTCATTGACCCATTCCCCCCGGGGTATGTCAGGGTAGAGCCAGCGGGTGCTGCCACGGGTTTCATCCCATACCATGCCGGTCCTCCAGGGTTCAGGCGGATTGATGTCTACCTGTGGTCCATCCAGCCATGAAGAATCATGGTCATAACGGCTGCGTACCTGGACACCACTGTTGCCCGGGCTTTCCTTAAAGGCAGCAAACTTCAGCTTCAGGATGAAATCTGCATACTCTTTCTGTGTAGTGAGCCAGACATAGTCATGATCCTTTTGGCCTACCGAATTCACCTGGATAATGCTATCCTGCACGGTCCAGAAGCCCTTGGGCCTGTCTTCCGGCTTGCATTCAACCATCCATCCATCCAGGTTCTTACCGTTGAACAAACTCGTCCAGCCCTTCCCTTCCGGCTTGTCGGATTTGCATGAGTACTGAACAATCAGGGCAAATATTGCCAGGAAATGAAATGTTTTCATTTTATATGGTCCATTTTGGTGTCAGGTTATGATTGGCTCGATGCCTAAATATAAAAATAAATTCGGGGCTAAGGCACAAGCTGAATAAAACCCATGTTAAGCGAATCCCAAGGTCAACAATTATTTATAATCATTCTAATGAGTTAAAATAAGCAGCAGAAATTTGCCGATGAAATCCAGAACCCATATATTTATTTTTTAAATGTACCAACTACACTAATCACGGACATATGAAAAACTTGAATGCCCTGGAGGCATGGTTTATTACCGGCAGCCAGGATCTTTACGGTCCCGAAACCCTTAAACAGGTTGCCGTTAACTCACAGGAGATCGTGAAGGGATTGAACGGATCGGCCAGCCATCCGGTAAAAATTGTCTACAAACCTGTGGTTACCACACCTGATGAAATCACCAGGGTTTGCATGGATGCCAACAGTTCGCCCAGTTGCATCGGGCTGATTACCTGGATGCATACTTTTTCACCGGCGAAAATGTGGATCGCCGGACTCGGAAGCCTGGGCAAACCCTTCCTGCATCTGCATACGCAGTTTAACAGGGATATCCCCTGGGCGGATATCGATATGGATTTCATGAACCTGAACCAGTCAGCTCATGGTGACAGGGAATTCGGATTTATAGGGAGCCGGATGCGCAAGGAAAGGAAAGTGGTTGTCGGACACTGGCAGGATCCCGAAGTAGCATCCAGCATTGAGCTCTGGCTCCGTGTGGCAGCTGCCTGGCATGAGTCGAAACAGATCAGGATTGCCAGGTTTGGTGATAACATGCGGGAGGTGGCCGTGACGGAAGGAGATAAGGTGGAGGCACAGATGAAATTTGGCTGGGCCGTAAACGGTTATGGCATAGGTGAGCTGGTGGCTGTCATTGACCAGGTTACCGATAAACAAATAGACCTCCTCTGTGAAGAGCTTGAATCGGAATACATGATGCAGGATGTCCTGCGCAAGAGGGGGGACCGGCATACTTCACTGAGGGAATCTGCAAGGATAGAGCTCGGCCTCAGAACCTTCCTTGAAGAGGGCGGTTTTGGAGGATTTACGGATACTTTCGAGGACCTTCACGGAATGGTCCAGCTGCCCGGACTGCCCGTTCAGCGCCTGATGCATGACGGTTATGGTTTTGGTGCCGAGGGGGACTGGAAAATGGCGGCCATGCTGCGGACCATGAAGATCATGGCTGCAGGGCTCCCGGGAGGGAACTCCTTCATGGAGGATTATACCTATCATTTTGACCCTTCAGGCATGAGGGTCCTAGGGGCCCATATGCTGGAGATCTGTTCATCGATCGCAGACGGAAAACCTGTCTGTGAGATCCATGAACTTGGGATCGGTGGCAAAGCCGACCCGGTCAGGTTGTGCTTCAATGTTTCGGAAGGGCCAGCCATCAATGTGAGTGTGCTGGATATGGGCAACCGGTTCAGGATACTTGTCAATGAGGTGGAGGCTGTCCTGCCGCCTCAGGATTTGCCGAAACTCCCGACGGCAAGGGTGTTATGGGATCCCAAACCGGATCTTAAAACGGCTGCCGCAGCCTGGATTTTTGCCGGAGGTGCACATCATACCTGTTACAGCCAGAACCTCACAGCGGAACATATCATGGATTTTGCCAATATGGCCGGCGTGGAATTCCTGCTGATCGATAAGGACACCAATCTACGGGATTTTAAAAATGAAATTCGCTGGAACGAGGTGTATTATCATATGGCAAAAGGATTATAGTCTCCTGTGTAAATCTATTCATAATAGGTTATCCCGGACCTGGTAACGAATCCGACCCATCTCAACTGCTCAAGAGGGTTCTGAATCAGGTTCCGGATAACCAGGATTTAAAATTCCTCAACCACCATGAAAGTAACTATCAATTTTTTGATATCCAGATCCTTCCTGACTGGATTATCAGCTGTATTAACCTGTTTGGTAATGGTCTCATGTACAGCACCGGATCAAACGGATCAGCCTAACATCATCCTCATCATGGCCGATGATGTGGGGTATTCCGATATCGGTTGTTACGGTGGTGAGATCAGGACGCCTAACCTTGACAGGCTGGCAGCAAACGGACTTCGCTACACACAGTTTTACAACACCTCAAGATGCTGTCCGACTCGGGCTGCACTGCTGACCGGATTGCACCAGCACCAGGCAGGCATAGGCCATATGGTGAACGACAGGGGGAATGACGGTTACCGTGGCGACCTGAACGAGCATTGCCTGACCATAGCACAGGTACTGAAAACCGCTGGATACAGGAACTACATGTCCGGAAAATGGCATGTTACAAAATACCAGCCCGGCTGGAAGGATCCTCCCATGAACAACTGGCCAATGCAGCGTGGATTCGACAGGTTTTTTGGCACCATCCAGGGAGCCGGCAGTTTTTACGATCCCTATTCCCTGACAAGCGGCAATACCTTGATCACTCCAGGAGAGGATTTCTACTATACGGACGCCATAAGTGATACTGCGGTTAAGTTTATCAGGGAACATGATTCCGAGAGGCCTTTCTTCATGTATGTTGCCTATACTGCAGCCCACTGGCCCATGCACGCGCTGCCGGAAGATATCGCAAAGTATAAGGGCATGTATGATATTGGCTGGGATTCGATCAGGTCAGCGCGGTATGCAAGGATGATCGAAATGGGACTGATCAGGCCCGAATGGGAGATGTCCCCTGCACATCCTGAAAACAGTGAATGGGAAAAAACGGATATGAAGGAATGGCATGCCCGTTGCATGGAAGTCTATGCCGCCATGCTGGACAATATGGACCAGGGGATAGGCAGGATCATCAAGGAGCTTGAATCACAGGGTAAACTGGAGAATACGGTCATATTCTATCTTCAGGATAATGGTGCCTGTGCTGAAACCTACGGCTTTGGAAGAACCTATAATCCACCTGAAGGAAAAGCAGAATTACATCCAATGGCGCCGGGAGAATTACAGACTGAAATGGAACCCCAATATACACGCGACGGCCGGCCGGTGAGGGTTGGTTACGGGGTCGTACCCGGACCTGCTGACACTTATATCGGATATGCCATGGAATGGGCCAATGCCAGCAATACCCCATTCCGTATGTTCAAGCACTGGTCACATGAAGGCGGGATCGCTACCCCCCTTATTGTTCACTGGCCGGCAGGTATAGATGCCATGGGTGAATTCAGGGAACAACCCTCCCAGCTGGTGGATATCATGGCCACGTGCGTGGATCTCGCCGGGACAGTTTACCCTTCGGAGTATGATGGTAAAGAAACCCATCCTATGGCGGGGGCCAGCCTGGTACCAAGTTTCAAGGATAACCCCCTTGACAAGGAGGCTCTTTACTGGGAACATGAAGGGAACAGGGCCATCCGGAAGGGAAAATGGAAACTGGTTTCCAGGGCCTGTCGCTGGCCGCATGATCATGAAGAACATGATATTCTGCCGCTCAGATTCTGGGAGCTTTATGACCTCGAGGCTGACCGTACGGAGAATTATAACCTGGCTTCTCAATACCCGGATATGGTAAAGGAACTTGCTGCAGAATGGCAGGCCTGGGCAGAAGGGGCCAATGTAGTACCCAAGCCTCCCAGTATGCCGACCAAACCTGATTGGGCAGCGGATCTCACTGATTGCGATTAAAGAAACCCTGCCGGAACTTCTCTTGCAGCGCTTGCTGTCTGTTCGGCAGAACTTATTACTTTTGTCTGGATAAAGAACCGAAACATTGATGAACCTTCTGCCCGGTTTTGGACCCGGTACTTCCGAGACGCTAAACACATTTACTGAAGTCACCAGTGGTGGCAACGGACTTTTTACAACCGGGAAAGACGGTGTAAAGATCATCCTGACCCCTGCAGATAATAAGGCCGAATTCATTGTCTTTGAAGATAAAACACTTGTTTTTGTAAAATCCCAGCTCGGATATCCCGCCATATACCAGCTCAGGGAACCTGTTTTCAAATCCCCAGCCGCAGCCGTACTGACAGATCTTGACGGAACCAGTGTTCACAGTGAAAAATTCTGGATCTGGATCATACAGGAAACCACTGCCAGGTTGATTGACAATCCCCGCTTTGAACTGGAGGGTGAAGATGAACCTCATGTATCCGGACATTCCGTCTCGGAGCACCTGGAGCATTGTATCCGGAAGTATTGTCCGGAAAAAACCCTCGAAGAGGCCCGCAGGATATATTTCGAGATTGCCCATTACGAAATGAAGGAGATCCTCGAAGGACGTGGCCGGCAGGATGCCTTTGTGCCGAATCCGGGATTGAAGGATTTTTTGCTTACGCTGAAATCAGAAAAGATAAAAATTGGACTGGTGACTTCCGGACTTTACGAAAAGGCCTGGCCGGAGATTGTGTCGGCTTTCCGGACGATGAACCTGGGTGATCCGCTTGATTTTTATGATGCCATTATTACGGCAGGACAAACACTTCGGAAAGGACAGACAGGTACACTGGGGGAACTGGCACCCAAGCCTCACCCCTGGTTATATGCCGAAACCGCCAGGATAGGACTCGAAATACCTGTGGAGCAAAGCGATCACGTAATTGGACTGGAAGATTCATCCGCAGGGGTTTTATCTATCAGGCTGGCAGGGTTTACAGCCCTTGGGATCTCTGGTGGCAATATTGGCAAAAGCGGGATCAAGCCCCTTTTATCAGGATATTATGATTCCCTCGCAGATACACTTCCCTTCATACTCGGCAAATAGGACCTGCACGCCTGCCGGCAAATCACTCCTGCAATCTCCGGTACCTGAGCACACTCATGATGAAGGCGTCATGGTAACCCATATCTTTCAAGGTCGGAAGCATATTCAGAGCCATGTCAATCCCAGTGTACTCTCCATAAACATATCGGTGGAGTCCGTCACGCCCAGCATATCTTATGACCCCTTCCAGGGGGAGGAAAAAATCCACCTCAACGGGATGCTTAAGGGCCATTATCTGGATGGTAAAGCTGGCTTTAACCGTGATGCCTTCTTGCGAAAGCTGCGCGATCAGCTGTTCAAGGTCTCTTCGTTCAAGCATGCCGGCATCCGGATAACCTTT
>LJUP01000216.1 GCA_001303955.1 Bacteroides sp. SM23_62
AGGGAATATCCAGCCATTCAGAAACAGGATAAGCTCTTTCGAATGATCCATCTCACCCAGGTTCAGGATCAGCTCTGTCATTTCTGTTAAACCCTGATACCTGCCCGGTTTAAAATTTGATACATACCTGTCGTCTTTTTCTGCAATAAGCGGAAGGAGGTCCACACCATTCATACCACTTGCCGACACCGGAATATGTTTCTGACTGACCTGGTAAACCTTATAACCCGGAACAGGAGGAGGTGTAAGCCGTTCATCGACAAAGACCTCAACCGAATCGTGATGATCGAGTACAACAAGCGCAACCTTATCAAAATATATGGTTTCCCATAATTCACCGGTGACCTGAACAGAATACTTCCCATTCTTTGGCTTTAATAGTTCTCCCGGGATTTTAATATAATCAACAGAGGCATCCGGACTTGCATATTCCGTGGCTTCACCCATGATACCAAGTGGCATGCCGAGTGCACTTCTCCACATGATGTCTTTCAAGAAGACATATTCCTCGCCATTCCATGTATAAAGGAAGGGGCATGATCCTTTCAGGATCTGTTCTTCCACCAGGTCCTGGTCAGTCCCGGGATAAAAAATATTCTGAGGCACTCCATTTGTCCACAAAATGCGTATCACGTCAGCCTTCGAACGGGGACCCAGTCCGAAGTGAATACCAGGTTCGGTCACCACTTTTGATTGATACAGATTTCCCGCCCGGATTTCTACTTTGGCCCCGATTCCATAATAATTATTCTTGGCGCTGCCGGTCCTCAGACCAACCAGTTTCATCTTTACATAATGGTTATTGTTTCCACCATCATTACGCAGGAGGCGAACACTTCCGTCCATGCCGGCAATGACAAGGTCCATATCACCATCATCATTGTAATCCATGGTTTGAATCTGTCTTCCGGAAGTCAGGTCTCCGGGCAGGATATCCAGAACGATGTAAAACTTACCCGTACCATCGTTATGATAGAGAAACACCCCATTGCCCGACCTAATAGCTGGTTCTCCAACCACGAGGAGATCGAGGAACCCGTCGTTGTCGAAGTCCAGGAAAGATGCATCGCAGACCCGAATGTCCTGAAGGGACTGAATCAGTTCCTGTGATTCAATGTCTGATTCAAAGCTGCCGTCACCCAGGTTGCGATACAATTTGCAATGACCAGCTTCTGTCGATGATACAAACAGGTCCAGAAATCCGTCATTGTTATAATCCCCGGCAGTAACCGCACTTGATCCATCCCCGGTTTGAAGGCCGCTCTGCCCGGTGATATCCCTGAAAATCCCCAGTCTTTGATTGGCATTAAGCGTATTTGGGCCATCACTGTTTACCACAAAAAGATCAATATCCCCGTCTTCGTCGAAATCACCAAACGCTGCATCGGTACTGTTTACAATTCCGCCTGACAGATTTGATTGTACACCCTGTTCAAGAAAAGTATCATCAGCATTGTTCCGGTAGAGTAAGTTTGAATCCGCTGTGGCGATAAATAAATCGAGATCCCCATCGTGGTCAAAATCAAAAAAAAGGGACATATTCCCTGTTGATCCGTCTCCAACTTTTGCTATCATAGTGACATCGACAAAAGTTCCCTCTCCGGTGTTTCTGTATAAAATATTTAATCCCTCCTTCAAAATATAAAGGTCCGGGAATCCATCATTGTTGTAATCGCCGAATTTGGCTGAATATTCCATCCCCTGGTGCAGAATGCCTGCCTCAAGGGTCACATCGCGGAATTTTCCAAGCTCATTGGTGAGCAGATAATGCCTGTAGGATCCGGACTGCCGGTCTATGCCGCCGATATATAAATCTGTATTTCCATCCACGTTGTAATCACATGCCGTAACATGTACCTTGCCTGGACCGGTATCAAGGATATCCAGTCCCGCGGATGATGTAATATCGGTGAATTTTATTGCTTCCAGCGCGGTCTTCCAGTCCATGATGCGGGCAGGGCCCTGCTGCTGATCGAATGTAATTACCGGAAAACCGATCAAGGAACCTCCCGGTCCCTTTAGATCCATGATACCTGCCTGGTAAGGAGTGGTTACCTTTAAGTAGTTATGGAAAATCATGAATGAAACAGCGGCTTTGTCAATATCCTGAACCTGCAGTGCAGCCATGGTATTATCATAATATTCAATGGCCTCTCTTGGAAATTCGGGGAAAAGTTGATGCAGTTCTTCCAACTGTTCAATAGCCTTGCCGGATTGGCCTTCACGAATCAGGATTTCAATTAAATTTAAGCGTGGGACAATATTGCCAGGAGCACTCAAGACCAGTGCATCAGTATATTCATGACGGTTCTTTAATGATTCATCGTCTGTTGATGATGCATATAATTCAGTGAGCTGATACAGTGATTTAACATGGCCCGGGGAAAACCGGATTGCCTGTTCAAGTTCATGGATCGATCTTCCTGTATTGTTGCTCATTTCATAGACTTTTGCCAGAATAAGTCTGATATCCGGATCCTTTGGATCCATTTTAATGGCTTTTTGCAGCCATTCTTCAGCTTCCTGGTATTTACCCATTCTTAAATAGACTACTCCCAGATTTGCGTAACCCAGCACCTCTGTCGGATCAAGGTCTACAAGTTTCAGAAACTCGGCCTCGGCTTCCTCCAGCAGATTCTCTTCAAGATAAGCCAGTCCAAGTGTTTTTATGCTGATCATTTCTCCCGGGTCAGCCACCTTCTTTCTTTTCCGCTGATCACATCCGCAAAAGATTGAGGCCATCACCCAAACCATCAATAATAAAACGTATTTGAATTTCATTTCAGCAGTATTTCTTATATGAAAGACGTTAAACTGATTAATCCTCAGCAATTATATATGGAATACCGTTCCTTATTTTCATAAGGCCGGCACAGCCGGAGCGGTTGCCATTTTCATCAAATTGTATTTCACCTGTAATGCCGGATTTATGATTTGTCTCAACAAATGCCTCAATAATCCTGTCACGATCCGCACCCACACTCCTTACAACCTGGATGATCACATTGATACCATCATAGGCATATGCCGCCGCTGCACCCGGTTGGTAGCCATAAGTTTCGTGAAACTCTTCTTGAAATTCAATACCTTCCTCTGTGAACCAATGACCGGAAGAGACCAGTACAAGGCCCTCCAGGCTATTCCAATCGGGACTTGTTGCCTTTTGCCCATCCGTAATTGCTAATGTACCAAAAATCATTTGATTCATGATACGTTGTTTTAACACAGGAATTATTTTCGAAGCAAATTCAGGATCACCAAACAAAACAGTGGCTTCTGTATCATGTTTTTCCAGTGCTGTCAGTATCTCCCTTGAATCCTGTCCGGACGAACCGTACAGATACTGTCTGGGCGCTGCAACATGCATGGCATTGGCAACCTTGACAAAAGTACTGGCAGCATGCCTGGAATCGTAGTTTTCCGCTGCGATGGTTGCCACATTTTCAATTTTTCTTTTATGATAGATTTCCTGGGCCAGAGCAATCGCCTGTTGATGGTCATTTGGTATGCATCGAAAATACCAGGGGACGAATGCCTGGGATAGGGTCATATCGGTTGCCCATGTGGATAAAAATACAATTCTGGTTTTTGTTGCCACCTGTTCTGCAAGGTGTGCATTACGACCATCCAGGGAGCCCATGATGGCCACTACCTCATCTTCAAACACCAGGCTTACAGATTCCTTGGAACCGGCTCCCCACAGCCCTTCTGTTGAACGGACAACCAGCTGGAAGTGCAGGTTGCCTCCTGCCTTGTTTGCTTTCCGTATGGCTAATGCTGCGCCGTGTTTTGCTGCCAGAGCTTCCTGATCGGGAATTAAAAGCCCGATCTTAATGGATTCATCCTGTTTTTTTTCACCAACCGCCGTGTAATGTTGGCTAACAGTATGATTCAAATATTGCGCTTCAATGATAACCGATCCGGTAACAAAAGCTATCAGGAAACTTGACAGGAACAATAATCTGCATTTAAACATAGGTGATCTATCAAACTATTCAACGGATATGAGCTCTACCAGAGAATCAACAACCCGGTATATCCCGATAATTCTCCAGGGCCGGTTTCAGCGTCCATAGCTGCAGGTTTAATAAATTTCCTTCGTGAACCGGTTCTTTTCTTTTCCTTTCTAAAATAAATATTGGTTTCGGAACTTAAGTCTTTACGAGTTTCAAAATTTTCGTCTCATTCATATGGTTGCTGTACAGTATTTTAATCTGGAGAAAGTATATGCCTTGTTTTAAATTCAGCTTCATTTCATCCAGGTTTATGGTTTCATCAAGTTTGTTTTTATGACTTTGAGCCCTTAACAAAGTGCCTGTAAATTGACCCTTCAGGTTATAAATATCAACCTGGATTTTACAGGGGCTTCCAGACTGAAAATGTATGTTTACTATATTTCCGGATAAGGGATTCGGGAAGATTATTACCGTGGAGGGCCTGTTTAAATCATCTGTCCATCCTGAAATCTCATCATTTTCTGAAATCGCTGCTCCGAGCTTATATCTGTAGTAATCGTATACATCCGGATCTTGTGCGTAATATATTTCGTCATTATAGTTCACTTCCATAAATACCCCGGGTACTATATTGTCCAGCGCTTCATTGATAAGTTCGTACTGTCCTCTTCTTTTCGCCATGGTAAGGTAGAGGTGATCCTGCATGCCCCTTCTGAAATTCGCCATTCTGACAGAAGAAACAGGGCCATTGATTCCCCTGTCTTCTTCCGGGTGTATTAATTCCCTGCCGGGATATATGAGTACCCCGTCGCCATTGGCCCAGTCATCATACTGTGGCCTGCGCTCAAATGTAATGGTGTTTTGCCAGACATTTTGCTTTCTAAGGGGTGAATCAGGCCCCGGTCCGAATTGCCAGTTGTGATTCCAATGGCAAACATGCCAGTAAAAATAGGTGCCAATGTTTTCCTTGAAGGCTGCCCAGGCGATCATCCGGGTATCCGTGGCCGGTGCATCATTAATGATGGCTCCGACATATGGCCGACCTCCGTTATAAAACCACATCTGATTCCCCTTGCTTTTTTCAATCTTGATCCTTTCTTTATCAAGTTGACCCGGGGTGGTGGCCCAGATATCGATATATCCTTCAAGTTCAGATGTATATCCATGCGTAACCAGTATTTTCAGATCTTTTCCGGGGCCCGGATTCGAATGAATATTATCTGCCACTCCTTTTATAAAAGGGAATTCCGAGGGACCGGGTTCATCAGGCATATATAAAAAAGTGATGGCATCCGGTATGTTTTCATTGATGAATTCCATCCATTCATCAGATAAATTTCTGGCTGTTGCCTGGTTTAACCATTCATTCGGCGTGCCATAAAATGTCCTGGGAATAATTTTATTTCCTGTATTTTCCCCGGGCCCTTCATAACCTTTTTCCGGGGTAAAGGCTTTCCCGCTGAACCGGTCCATATTATCTGATGCTGAGCTGGTATTATATGCATCAACAAACTCCACTCTGTGCAGATGGGCAAAACGATGAAACCCAGGATCATTATCAAATGAACTTCCCATGTAAAGAATGGGATTGCCGTTTTCAAAATAGAACATGGCATTCAAACTGTTTTCATCCGGAAGGCTAAAGTCAAAAATCTCAAGTCTGACCGGGATACTGTAATCTCCCTCTGATGTTTCGATCAACACATTTCCAAGGTAAATGCCTGGGATCAGATCCTTCTTGATATATATATCGAACCATATTGATTGGTTATGCAAGGGGTTGATCAGGAGCGGATATCCCCCCCTGCCGCTGAGAGCATTTTCTGGCACCAGTTGAACCGGTTTCCAACCCAGGGGATTATCTATGGCAGACGGAAGCGAAGACAAATGAATCCAGCTGGCATTGGTTGCTTCTTTTACTTCCATATAATTCACGTTGAAAACTTGGATTGGCCTTCCGGCATAAAGGGTGGGATCTGTATCCGGAGGAACATATGTGATCCTGTATTCAGGGGACTTCAGATGAACCAGTTCCTTTAATCCGGCCCAGTTTAAGGTTAATGGCTTGGTCCCGGTCTCGACAATTACCTGAAAGGCTACAATCTCATTGGTTGCCCCAAAAATCCTGACGGTGTCTCCGTCCCAGGCAGAATTCCCTGATTTGAACGGATGGACAAGGTCAGACTTATCTACCTTCACACCATCGGTTGCCGCCCATATCCCGGGACTCTGACCCCGAAGCAAAATAAATGGCATCAGGATGAGGACGGTATTCAGGATAAGAAAATATTTTGAATGTATCATGTCGTTTCCATGAGAAAGTCTGAAGTATAATACCCTTTATAAAATGGTTTCTTTATGCATTTTCTGGAAATGTAACAAACTCTGCAGATTCATATCAAAATTAATAGTGTCGGGTGAAATTACTGACATGGCACTGATCAATCTTCCCAGTTTTACACAGGAGGGTGCATCATCTGAGATGAATGGTAATCCCAGAACAAGCCCTGTAATGATTCCCGAAAGCACTGCATCACCGGCTCCGGCAGTATTTTTAACCGCTACATTTAAGGCGGACAGGTGGGTTACTTCACCTTTATCGTATCCAACCAATCCATTGCTGCCACATGTTATGCAGAGCTTAATTTGCGGATTGATCCGGGAGGTCGATTTGATGCAGTTGTGGACGATGGTCTCCGTGGAAGCTTTTACAGAAACATTGCCGAGAGCAGCCGCCTCATCCAGATTCACAGACAGTATGTCGATTTTTTTCAGGAGACTTCCATTGATTATGTGTTCTATTTCATCGGGGACAAATGATGCCAGCACACATGCGTGGTTTTTAGCACCCAGCTTGATCAATGCTATTCTGCTGGACAGGGGAACCTCCGGAGCCGTTATTACGATTGATTTGTTTTGGCATAAGATGGCTTCTGCATCAGCCATCATCTGGGATGATACCTTTGAGCTGGCGCTTTGATTCTCAGTTATATTCCCTCCTGAGCTGTCGGGATACTGGTAGCAGATCGAATGGAGTGTGGGCGTATTTTCCATGGTCCTGACGAATTTCATATTCATTCCGGAATCTTTCATCATGTGAAATAACTCCCCGGCTGCAGGATCATCGCCAACGGCACCTATCGGATAAATCTCAGTGTTGATCTTAAGGTCTTTGATTAATACTGCAATATAATGGAGAATGATGTGCAGTTTGCAGAAATCTTTTACTGCAAGCAGGTGTCCCATTCTGCTTTCATTCCTTCCCAGATCGTGGTTCCCCTCAAGACGGTAGATACTTCCGGTACCAATCCCTCCGGTACCCACAATGGCATTGAATGATTCTTTGATGTTTATATTTCTGTCAAATATCATAATAGCCTGAATCACCGAAAAAGTCCCAGTCAGGATTCTCGCTGATCGGATGCCTGGCAGTCTCCTCCGTTGCAGTTATTATCGCATCAGGATGTTCCTGTAGAAGTGTAAGCGGGTATTCCACTGTCGGTGGGCAAAAGAGTGCAACCCTCAGGGCAGTCTGCTTCCAGGTGCCGGTATCGCTGTACACCCTGACTTTTTTTGCAGACAGACACTGTTTAATACCCAGGGTAACGGACATGGGTGGAACGAATTGATAAGCAGCTCCGAAGCTACGCTGCCCCAAGGTAATTATCGTATCAAGATTATTGTCCTGCACCCGCGTGGAGGAATTTCGAAGATCCTCCAGTGTAATTGAGCTGAAAGGATGGCGCCGGGTCTGGTTATAGGCAACATGGCCATCCTGTCCCCATCCTCCCAGCATTATATCAATAGGGGCTTCATCAATCGCCTGGTTTATTTGCGGAATGTTATGAGGCGTGGGAAAGTACCTTTGTTCCTCAGGAACAGCCAGCTCAGGATGGATCCCACCGTAAAAATATTCTTCCATAAACCGGCGAAAATTATAAGGATGTGCCCTGGGCAGCAATCTGCTTTGCCAGTCCAGACATTCATCCATATGAAAAACAAAAACGTTTTGCAGGCTTGTTTTATCTTTGTTGATCATACGGGTAAAGGGTCCGTACCATGATTTCGGTCCGCAGGGTACAATGGCCCGGGTTGGCTCACGCTGATCATTCTTTTTCTTGATTACCTCAATCAATTCACGAGCCATTATTTCCCCCATGGTTTCTGAGTCTTTTACGATGCTGAAAGATACGCGAAGACCAGGGTGGTTCTCCAGTTCGTTATGAGGAATGGAACACCATTCATATAGTTCCCTGCGTGAAATCTGATGATTCATAATTTTATCACTATTTACCAACTACATTCTTTTTTTAAACAATATATCTATGCCCCAGTGTTTCATTCCCGGGTAATACACATATTCATTCCCTGTTCAATAAATAAGTTATTAAGATGGTCAGGCCATGGAAGGATTCCGGCGATAAACTTTCCTGCCTGTTACTTCTGCTATTATCTCAAGTTCCTTCATCAATTTACCAAAATCTTCAGGAAAAAGGGATTGCTGGCCATCGCTTAAGGCTTCCAGTGGATTATTGTGAACTTCCACCATGATTCCATCGGCCCCGACAATAATTGCGGCCTTGGCCATGACAGGTACCAGCCAGCGGTGTCCTGTTGCATGACTGGGATCTACAATTACAGGCAGGTGGGTCTGCCGTTTAAGGATAGGTACCGCACTCAGGTCCAGGGTATTCCGGGTATAGTTCTCAAATGTCCGGATGCCCCGTTCACAGAGTATAACTTCCTGGTTTCCTCCACTGAGGATATACTCTGCAGCAGAAAGATACTCATCAATCGTAGCCATTAATCCACGTTTAAAAAGGACAGGTTTTCCGCACTTACCAGCTTCTTTCAGCAGAGGGAAATTATGCATGCTCCGGGAACCTATCTGTATGATATCTGCATATTTACAAACCAGTTCCATCTGGCGTGTATCCATAACTTCTGTAACAATTGGTAAACCGGTTTCTTTCCTTGCCTGGCTGAGGTATTTGAGTCCCTCTTCCCCAAGGCCCTGGAAACTATAAGGGGAAGTCCTGGGTTTATAGGCTCCGCCCCGTAATATATTTGCACCTCCGGAACACACTGCTTTGGCAGTTTCCAGCAATTGTTCCCTGTTCTCAACGGCACACGGACCGGCAATTATGACTAATTCTTCACCGCCTATCTTTATCCCGTTAACATTTATGACTGTATCATCTGCGTTGGTCTGGCGATTGACCAGGTTGGAAGCAGATCCCCCTTCATTATTTTGGTAATCACCTTTATGTGTTTCCATTATTTTGTATTTACTGATGTAACAGAAGTAAGCGGCGGTGGCGGGAAAAATTCAAACCTGCCATTGCGTACTTCAGTCATCCAGATAGGTCCGATATCGTTCCAGGACGGATCAAAAATGATTTCACCGGTTATTCCCTGGTAACCCTGGAAGGTTTTAAGGTCTGTTAATACATCCCGCATCAGGGCCCGGTTGAGTCCGGCTATGTGTATGGATTTGATGATAATGTTCATGCCGTCATAGGCATGGGCCGCAAATACATCAGGCTCCATCCCGAACCGCTCATAATAGTTCTTTTGAAAGGCTTTTAATTCCGGGATATCAGCGGTGGGATTGTACTGGCAGGTAGTCACCACACCCTCGGCATCCTCGCCGGCAATCTCCAGGAACAAGGGATTTACCAGCCTGTCACATCCGTAAACAGGTTGTTGCATGCCCATCTTAC
>LJUP01000217.1 GCA_001303955.1 Bacteroides sp. SM23_62
CTGGTTGTGATCGACGGCCTTCAGGGTGGGGATCTTGAATCCCTCAACCCCATGGATATCCAGTCCATGGAGATCCTGAAAGATGCCTCGGCCACAGCCATTTATGGTTCAAGGGGTGCCAACGGGGTCATCCTGATCACAACCAAACTCGGCAGGCCGGGGAAACCTGTGATCGATGCCAGTGCCAGTGTGGGTATTCAGAATTTATTACGAAAGCTGCCCACGCTCTCCGCAGGTGATTATGCCAGGCATGTCAATGCCCATGAGATGACCAACACGGGGGGTGGGAACATACCCACACCGAAATTTACCGATGCTGAAATCGCTGAATATGACCGCAGCGGAGGTACCGACTGGCAGGACGAGATCTATGAAACGGGTGTTCTCCAGAATTACAACCTTGCGATGAGCGGGGCAACGGAAGCCCTCCGGTATATGGTTTCTGCAAACTATCTGAACCATAAAGGGATCCTGAAGAATTCCCAGTACGATCGCATTTCACTGCGTACCAACCTGAATGCAGATATTGCGAAATGGGTCGATTTTGGTTTGAACTATGCCTTCACCAAGGAAACCTACAAGTCACCCCCCTTCAGAGATGAAGAAGAAAACGGCTGGACAGGGCAGGCTGTCAATAATGCTGCCCGCTGGGCCCCGACCGAGCCCGTTTACGATGACCAGGGCAATTACTGGACGCACCGTGTGGGATATGGCCCCTATGATACCTGGAACCCGATGGCATCGGCCGTGGAGCCTGATATCAACAGGCCGACCTATAGAAACAACCTGAACCTCTTCCTGAATTTTAATATCGTGGAAGGTTTAAGCCTGAAAATAACAGGCGGCGCACAGTTTTACAACTTGAATCATCGCGATTATTACAACCAAAAGACCAAGGCCGGAACCATGAATAACGGATTTGCAACTTTGGATGAAGCCGTATTTGAAATGTTGCAAAACAGTAATATCCTTACCTATGAGAATACCTGGGGAAGCCATCACCTGACCGTGACAGGTGTGATCGAACAGATCAATAGTAAAAGACGCGCGACACATACCTCTGCCAAGCAATTTATTGTTGATCAGCTGGGCTATCATAACATAGGGGGAGCCGGGATACTCCAGAAAAGTTCCACAGCATATGAAAGATCCCTGCTTTCCTATATGGGCCGGATCAATTATGCACTCCTGGATCGCTATTTGCTCACTTTTGCCTACAGGGCAGATGGCTCATCCGTTTTCGGAGCGGATAATAAATGGGGCTATTTCCCTTCCGGCTCGGTGGCCTGGAGAATATCCGAGGAACCGTTCCTCCAGGGAGCCACAGCCCTGTCGGACCTGAAATTGCGGGCCAGTTACGGACAGACGGGAAATCAGGGGATCTCACCTTACCAGTCGCTGGCCAGGCTTTATTCCTCACCTGGCGACTGGGGGCCTGATTACCCCTGGGATGGATTTTCACCCACCAATACGGGATTTGCCATAGGTGGCCTGGCCAATCCCAACCTGAAATGGGAAACAACCACACAGACCAATATTGGACTCGATCTGATGTTGTGGAGCGGCAGGTTATCTGTTACCTTTGATGTGTATAAGAAAAAAACAACTGATCTGCTGATGGACAGGTCATTACCAGGTTATATAGGCGTGAGCAGTGTGCTGGACAATGTAGGTTCTGTAGAAAACAGGGGACTGGAATTTATGATCGGGGGAGATCCTGTATCTACCAGTAACTGGAGATGGAATACATCCTTTAATATCACCGCGAACAGGAACAAGGTCCTGGATCTGGGTGATGATGAAGAACTTACATACAGGCCCAGCTATGGTGGATACAGCCTGGAAAGGTTTATGTTGCTCAGGGTTGGTGAGCCTTATGGCACCATGGAAGGCTGGGATTTCCTGGGTATCTGGAGCACGGATCAGGATGCGGAGGCGCGCAGTTATGGCCAGCTTCCGGGAGACCAGCGGTTCCGGGATGTGAACAATGACGGACAAATAGACGATGATGACAAGGTGATCATCGGTAACGGGTATCCTAAATTCACGTACGGATGGTCCAACCGAATAACATACAGGAACTTTGATCTATCCATGCTATTCATTGGCATGCAGGGGAATGATCTTTTCAACACATTGCGGATCAGGAGGGAATCCGCCTGGGAGGGCATAAGTACCGTATTACAGGATGTCTGGACACCGGAAAACCAGGATACGGAAGTCCCCGGCATGATTGACGGGGCTTACAGGGAGGAACAAGAGCTGCAGAATAAAATATTTATGGGTGGTAATTCCGGTGCATCATCACGGTGGGTAGAGGATGCTTCATTTTTCCGCCTCAAGACCATCACATTATCTTATAATTTTAGTCCGGATCTGATCCGGTCCATAGGATTTAATAAGATAAGAGTCTATTTTACTGGTGTTAACCTGTTCACCATAACCAATTATACCGGATATGATCCGGAAGTAGCTCAATTTGCCAACTGGGGCGATGCCATGATCGGAGTGGACCTTAGCGCATACCCCCCGGCCAAGACATATACATTTGGAGCAGAGCTCACTTTCTGATTTGAAATTTAAAAACATCAAATAATGAAAAAAGTCATATTAAACTTCAAGAAAACGGTATCGATCATATCGATCATGCTCCTGGTTGGGGTGGGCTGTGTGAACCTGGATGAAACACCGCTTGATTTTACCAGTCCGGATAATTTCTATGGTACGGTAGGACAGATAGAGGCTTCCCTGACAGGTGCAATGGGAGCCTTATACAGCCAGTGGGGCAATTATTCATATGGCTGGGGGCCATTTCACGATGATCATATTTATGGCCGTGACCTGGTTTTCAGTGCAAGTCACGGGACCTGGTGCTGGGAGGCACATTATGGCGCCGTTGCCATACTCAACAGCGTTATCGCTGCGCTGAATGAAGATAAACTTGGACCAACGGTGCCACAGGCAGATAAGGATGTATTGATGGCCCAGGCCAAATTCCTCAGGGGATTCAATTACTTCTGGCTGGTAAGGCTGTATGGGGATGTCCCGATAATTACGGAGGATACAGATGTGGTTGCCGGTGAAATCGTCAGGGATCCCATTGCGAATGTATACGACCTGATCATTGCCGACCTGCAGGTTGCCGAAGCTAATCTGCCGGATGCATGGGAGGAAGGAAAAGGCGGCAGGCCTTCAAAATGGGCTGCCAAGACCTTGCTGGCAAAGGTATATATCACCATGGCCACAGCACCCATGAACAATACCGCATATTATCAGAATGCAAGAGACAAGGCCAAAGACGTTATAGATAACGGGCCTTATGATCTGGTGGCCGATGTTCGTGAAGTGTTTGCACTGGAAAATAAATTTTCTCCCGAAATCATGTTCAGTTTCAATGCCACGGAGGATGATATTGCCACACCACCCCAGATCTGGCTGCCAGGTTCCATGGCTTTTGGCTGGGGTGATTTTGCGCTGGAAAAGGATTGGGCCGAAGCTTATCCTGAACAGCCACGGAAAGATGCCTATATGATCCTCTATGACTGGGACAGTACTTCATATTTAGACTGGGATGGCACCCATACGCCTCATTTGAGAAAGTACGTTTATAATTCACGTGAGGTCATGGAGTCACTGAACACGTGGGCAAATATCCCCTTGATCAGGTTTGCCGATGCATTGTTGTTATTCGCTGAAGCGGAAAACCAGGTCAACGGAGGTCCTACGCAGGCTGCTGTGGATGCGGTAAACCGGGTCATAGACCGGGCCAATGATTATGTTGATAATCCGAGTCATCCAAAATTAACGACCAGTATGTCACAGGCTGAATTTGATGCTGCGGTTATTGATGAGCGCGGTCTGGAGCTCTTTTTCGAATATGACCGCTGGTTCGACCTGGTAAGAAAACGGATTCTTTGCGAGAAGGTGAGAGACGCGATGAAGGTAAACTGCGATGAGAATGATTACCTGTGGCCGATTCCTTATACAGATTTGTTACTTAATCCAAACCTTACGCAAAACCCGGGTTATACATCACCAAGTGATTAAGATTATTCGTTTTCTTTTAAATTAGAATTCTGAAAATATCCGTGGATAAAACACCATCCACGGATATTTTTTTTATATTATTTCAAGATTACTCAGATCCAATAGTAAATACCTTTATGGCTCGCAGGTCAGCTGGCATAAAATCAAACAGGGGAATCCTCCCCTCCCCTTTTTGTTTGACCGTTTTTACCATACTGGCGTTTTCACTGACCAGCTGTCTCAAGACAGGTTCAGGTAATAAATTTCATGGACCATCACTTTTGCAGGAATTGCCTTCCTCAGGGATCCGGTTTATCAATCAACTGCATGAAAGCGATACAAATAATCCCCTTTTCTATGAATATTATTATAACGGGGCCGGAATGGCAGTCGGGGATATAAACAATGACGGACTGAGTGATATTTTCTTCGGTGCCAACATGGAAAAAAGCCGCCTGTATCTGAATGAGGGACGATTGAAATTCAAAGACATCACCGGGGAATCGGGTATCAACACGGAAGGCAGCTGGGTTACCGGTGTCAGTCTGGTGGATATAAACCAGGACGGCTGGATGGATATATACCTGAGTGTGGGAGGCAATATTGATGACGATTACCGGAACCTGCTGTACATCAGTAACGGGAAAAAGGATCAGCTGGCTTTTACGGAACATGCGGAAGAGGGCGGACTCCAGGATGATGGCTATTCAACGCAAGCCGCATTTTTTGATTATGACCGGGATGGTGATCTGGACATGTTCCTGGTGAACTCTGCCATGAATGTACCTAACAAAAATGCAGTTAAACATCCCGTGGGGGACGGAAGCCATATCACTACGGACCGTCTTTACAGAAATGAAGGCACAGACCCTGCCACCCAGTTGCCGAGATTCCGCAATGTATCCAGGGAAGCTGGCATTGTCTGGGATGGATTCGGACTGGGCAGCTGTATCAGTGATATAAACAGCGATGGCTGGCCGGATATCTACATCTCAAATGATTATATAACCAACGATGTTCTCTATATAAACCAGGGTGACGGTACTTTCATAAACGACATCAGGAATTATTTCAAGCACGTGAGCTACAGTACCATGGGAATGGATATCGCAGATTTCAATAACGATGGCCTGGTTGACGTGCTTACCCTCGATATGCTCCCGGAAGATTATTTCCGCAAAAGGATCATGGCCGGAAACATGCGGAGCTATGAAAGATACAGGGCCGAAATACGAGCAGGTTACCTTGAACAATATATCCGGAATATGCTTCAGTTGAACAATGGAGCCCTTGCGGGGAAATATTCTTTCAGTGAGATCGGGCAACTCGCCGGCATCTTTGAAACAGATTGGAGCTGGGCCCCTCTCTTTGCAGACCTTGATAACGACACTTACAAGGACCTGTTTATCAGCAATGGTATTCCGCACGATCTTACGAATATGGATTATTCGGCCCTCTGGATAACCACCATGAAAAAGAATCCCTCGATTGAATTTGAGGTGCTCAGGACCATCTTGATGAAGGACCTGAATGCGAAGGGGAACGTAAAAAAACCAAATGTTATTTACCGGAATTCGGGAGGGTATGTATTTGATGATGTGTCAGAGGAATGGGGGATGACACAGCCTACTTATTCCACCAGTGCTGTTTTCTCAGATCTCGATAACGACGGGGACCTTGACCTGGTCCTGAACAATCTCAATGATCCTGCTTCTGTCTATAGAAACAACCTGATTAATAAAGGCAAACCAGACAGTTGCTCTCATTACCTGGTCATTCATTTGTCAGGCAGTGAGTTAAACAGGAATGGTATCGGGTCCAGGATCACGCTGTACCACAATGACCGGCTGCAATTCTATGAACATTTCCCGGTCCGTGGTTTTCAATCGATGCTCGACAGAAAAATTCATTTCGGACTCGGCAGGAACCCGGTCATTGATTCTTTACTCATACAGTGGCCCGACGGCAAAATCCAGTACCTTTATGATATTGCTGCCAACCAGCCTTTGGTCCTGAACCACCGGGATGCATATGATCAGGTATACCATGATGTTTCTGGAGGATCTTCAGACCTGTTATTCAAGGAGGTATCGGGAGATCTCAATCTTAAGTATGAACACAGGGAAAGGGAATTTGTTGACTTTGACATACAGCCATTGATCCCGCATATGTATTCCAGGGAAGGACCGGGTATTGCGGCGGGTGATGTAAATGCTGACGGATTGGACGACTTTTTTATAGGCGGGTCGACAGGATTTGCGGGAGAGGTGTTCATACAACATGCATCCGGCGAATTTTCTTCCTATCCTCTGCCCGGAAACAGAAACTTTGAGGATATGGGAGCGCTTTTTTTTGACGCCGATGCCGATGGTGATGATGACCTGTATGTAGTGAGTGGCGGTACGGGACTGCCCCCGGGTAATCCGTTCTATGCAGACCGGTTGTTTATCAATAAGGGCAGGGGGGATTTTGAACTCATAAATGATGCCCTGCCTGTGGAAGATGTATGTGGATCACAGGTTACTGCTTCCGATTTTGACAGGGATGGCGACCTCGATTTATTTGTCTGCGGAAGGGTGAAACTGGAAAATTACCCTTTGCCCCCAAGAAGTTATCTTTTGCGGAATGACACCGACGGCCCGGTTGTCCGGTTCACGGATGTCACCGGCAGCCATGGTGTGGGACTGGAGGATGCGGGACTCCTCTCCGCCGCGCTGTGGTCGGATTTTAACGGGGATGGGTGGACCGATCTGATACTTGCCGGAGAGTGGATGCCCCTCAGGTTTTATCAAAACATCAGGGGTGTTTTACAGGATGTAACCCTTAATACCGGATTGGAAGATTACCCGGGATGGTGGAACAGCCTGGTTGCTGCTGATTTTGACAAGGATGGAGACATGGATTATGTGGCCGGTAACTTCGGACTGAATACACGGTTTAAGGTTTCGCAGGACCAGCCCATGCGGATCATCGCAAAGGATTTTGATATGAACGGGATCCTGGATCCTGTCGCCAGCTATTATGTCCAGGGAAAAAGTTATCCCATCTGTCATCGCAATTTAATGTTGAGCCAGCTACCCTACCTGCGAAAGAAATTTGAATTGTACGAGGATTTTGCCCGTGCAACCATGTCAGATCTTTTCACCGAAGATGAGCTTTCGGATGCTTATATGGCTGAATGCAGGTTTCTGGAATCTGCCTATATTGAAAACAAAGGCGATGGATCATTCCAGCTTCGTCCATTGCCCATAGAAGCTCAGTTTGCACCTGTATTCGGGATGCTGGCAAATGATTATGATTCGGATGGTAATTTTGATCTCCTGCTGGTTGGGAATTTCCATTCATCCAATGTTGAAGACGGTCAGCATGATGCGTTCAAAGGTTTATTCCTTGAAGGTGACGGCAAGGGAAACTTCTCTCCGGTCTTGGCGCGTGAGAGCGGATTTTTTGTTGATGGTGATGCCAAGGGGATAGCAGAAGTAACCGGCTCTGATGGTAGTTCATTGATACTCATTACCCAAAACGCAGGAGAAATGAAGGTTTATAAAACCGGAACGTCAAACAGACATACCCTTCGGCTGGCAAGAGGCGATGTCCGTGCAGAGATCAAATATGATACGGGTGAAACCGGATACCGGGAATTTTATTATGGCAGTGGTTATCTTTCCCAATCTTCACGGGTCTGCCATCTTCCGGATCATGCGGTTTCCGTCAGGATAATAACATATACCGGAGAAATCCGTGAAATAATTAATAATCAGTAAAAATGAAACGAAGACATTTCTTTTCCAGCCTGACATGGAGCATTGCCGGGCTGGGTCTCGCAACTTCCTGTTTAAAATCAGGGGAGAAAGATGCTGAACGACAAACTGTACCGGAAGATAATCAACCACCTTCCTACCGTGACAAGATCAAAACATCATTTTCTGCCCAGGGTGCAAAAGGGGCCAATGACCGGGTCGTACTGGCTTTGATAGGAGCTGGCAGCTGGGGTACAAACCTGATCCTGACCGTTGCGGGTATCAATAAAAATGTACTGGTAAAATACGTATGTGATGTGGATGACACACGCGGTGGCATGGCTATCAGTGAACTCGAAAAAATCCAGAGAGTCAGGCCTGTAAGGGTGCGGGACATGCGTGAAGTGTTTGATGACCCCGAGGTTGACGGGGTGATCGTTGCGACACCGCAACACTGGCACGCCCTTGCCACCATCTGGGCATGCCAGGCAGGCAAGGATGTGTATGTGGAGAAATGCATATGTCTGAATATCAGAGAGGGACAGAAAATGATTGAAGCGGCCATGAAGTATGAACGTATCGTGCAATGCGGTACACAGAACCGGAGTTCTGATTATGCACTTACCGCAAGGGATTTTATCGCAAGTGGCCAGCTGGGACAGGTGGTGGCGGTAAATGTCATGGGATTGTTGGATGGCCCAATCCCATTCGAAGAAAAGGAGGATGAGAAAGCCCCTGATACCATCGACTGGAATATGTGGCTTGGACCGGCACCGGAAGTTCCCTATAACGTATCAAGGAACAAATCCCATCTTTATTATTGGGATTATTCCGGAGGAAGTGCATTCGGCAATGGTGCCATCCACCAGGTGGATATGGCACGGCTTGTCCTGGGTGATCCGGGATTCCCCAAATCAGTCTATTGTGCCGGTGGGAGATATGTCTTTGATGATCATAGGGAGATTCCCGATTATCAAATGGCCACTTTCGATTACGGTAATTTTGTTTTTACCATTCAGGCAGGTGAATTCACTCCCTATATGTCAAAAACGGCACCTGAGATCCGTTATGGGGATGGATTCCCTGAATGGAAACAGAATTCAACAAGAATAGTGATATACGGCACTGAACGCATGATGTATGTAGGCAGGATGGGCGGGGGATGGCAGGTCTATGACAAGGATGGAAAAATAGTCGCCCAGGAGACCGGATTGTTCCCCCTCGAGATACACCTGGGCAATTATGTTGATTGCATCCGTGACAGGAAACAGCCGAATGGGAATATTGTCGAGGGGCATAAAAGCGCCACACTTATCCATTTGGCAAACCTTTCCTATCGTGCAGGGAATAAACAACTGGATTTTTCCGGGGAGTATGAGGCTATTCTCGATGATCAGAAAGCAAGGGAGCTTGCACTGGGCACCTATAGAAAGGGCTTTGAGCTACCTGATGAAGTTTAAAACAAAAATAAAGAAAGATGAAACTTAGATCAAATTCCGTGCGCACATTGAGCTTCACCATTATTTTGATGATGCTTGTGCCTAGTTTTCTTGAAATGCATGCCCAGATAGTTACCGTATGGGCTGTGGGCGATGGTGAAAAGATTTTCAAGTACAACACTGAACATTTTGCAAAAAACAGCAACAGTATCTGGGACGGGGAGAGGATCTCTCTTCGGGGACTGTACAACGAGGTAATTGGATTCCAGGTCATTGTTGAGGTGGACAGCACGGGGGCCAGTGGACTGGAATTGTCCATGAGTCCCCCTGTCCATCAGCAATCAGATGTGGTAATGGGAGGAAGCGGCGGGATCAGGTACGGGGACCAGGGATATATTGAATTTTTCAGCCAGCATTATCTCCATG
>LJUP01000218.1 GCA_001303955.1 Bacteroides sp. SM23_62
GGCGGCCATAAGGTGTCAACCTATATCGATGCCTCAGGCATGGCATCGGTGATCGAAGCTTCCATGGAAATCCTGGCCCAGCACGGCGAAGTGATCCTGCTTGGCAGTCCCCGAGAACCTCACGAAACAAATCTGACCCGGTTCCTGCAGTATTATCATAATTATCCCTGGTACCATACATTGAAAGGGGCACTGGAGTTTTCCTATCCCACTCATCAGGATGAATTTTCCAAGCATTCCATTGAAAGAAATTCGAAAATCATTATTACCTTGATCCTGGAAAAGAAATTGCTTATCAAACCCATATATTCCCATAAGATAAAACCTTCCGGGATCCAGGCAGCATATGATGGACTGAGGGAACAGCCGGATGAATTTGTGGGGGTAATTATTGACTGGGACTGATTCTCAAAGTATGATCACCCTACCAAGAAAAATCCTTAATAATTTTAATGATGAGTGCGGTAACAAAGCATGAAATTGCCAAGATGATTGATCATTCACTGCTACATCCGACCATGGATGATGAGACTTTGAAGGAAGGAATTGAACTGGCAAGAAAATACAATGTGGCTTCTGTCTGCATCAAACCCTATGCTGTGAAAATGGCAGCGGACCTGCTGAAAGGTTCGGATGTGATGGTTGGCACTGTCATCGGCTTTCCCCACGGGAACAGCAAAGTAGAAGTCAAGGTTTTTGAAGCGGAAAAGGCACTGGAGGACGGGGCGGTGGAAATTGACATGGTGGTGAATTCCGGAAAGGTTCTTTCAGGCGACTGGGATTATGTCGATGCTGAGATAGGAGCGATTGCTGCCGTGACAAAAAAACAGGGTGCTGCGCTGAAAGTGATATTTGAGAATGATTTTCTGCCGGAGGATTCGTATAAGATAAAGCTCTGCGGGATTTGCAATAAACATAAGGTTGAATTTGTCAAGACATCGACGGGGTACGGTTTTGTAAAACAGTCCGACGGCAGCTATAATTACAAAGGGGCCACCCTTCACGACCTTGAACTGATGCGCCGGCATGCTGACCCGGAGGTGCAGGTAAAGGCTGCAGGAGGCGTAAGATCCCTGGAAGACACTCTGAAGGTCAGGGAATTAGGTGTAACCAGGATTGGAGCCACTGCAACAGAAACAATCCTGATGGCCATCAGGGATAAAAACACTTAGTCACAGGAAAAATCACAAACATGCTATTAAAAACAGTAGATATCACCATCATTCTCATCTATCTTTCAACCACGGTTTTCATTGGCCTCTGGGTAAGAAAAAGGGCCATGCGGAACAAGGATGCCTACCTGCTGGGCGGGAAGCAGCTTCCCTGGTATCTCCTGGGACTTTCAAATGCTTCCGGGATGTTCGATATTTCCGGGACCATGTGGCTGGTAGCCATCGGATTTGTTTATGGACTGAAGAGCATATTCATTCCCTGGCTCTGGCCCGTGTTCAACCAGATCTTCCTGATGGTCTACCTGTCCATGTGGCTTCGCCGGTCCAACGTTACCACAGGAGCGGAATGGATGATTACCCGATTTGGTACGCTCAGGGATGCAAAACTGGCCCATGCCATCGTGGTGGTCTTTGCCCTGATCAGCTGCCTGGGTTTCCTTGCTTATGGTTTTATCGGGCTTGGAAAATTCATTGAGATCTTCATTCCCTGGGAGACGGTCTCCCGTTTTGTGCCCTTTGAGGTCAGACCGGAACATGTTCCCCATCTGTATGGCATTGTATTCACAATGTTTGCAGTATTTTATACGGTCCTGGGCGGGATGACAAGCATCGTCTGGGCGGACCTTGTCCAGTACATCATCATGACCGTTTCGGCCATCGTCATAGGGGCCATTGCCATGAGAGAACTGGCAGGAAATACCCTGAATGTGCCTAATGGATGGTTCAACCCGCTCTTTGGCTGGAAACTCAACCTTGACTGGACGGGCATCATAGACGAGGTAAATGAAAAGATCCGTTCAGACGGTTATTCATTGTTCTCGATATTTTTCATGATGATGGTATTCAAGGGCATCCTGGTCAGTATTGCCGGACCGGCCCCCAATTATGATATGCAGAAGATCCTTTCGACGCGGTCACCAAAGGAAGCAGCCAAAATGAGTGGTTTTGTATCCGTTATACTGATGCCGGTCAGGTACATTATGATAACCGGATTCGTGGTGCTTGGATTACTCTATTATGAAAGGCTGGACCTGATAGTAGGGAACAGGATAGATTTTGAACAGATCCTGCCATCGGCCATCAGCCAGTTTGTGCCGGTGGGACTTTTGGGACTCCTGCTTGCGGGATTGCTTGCCGCCTTCATGTCAACCTTTGCCGGGACCCTGAATGCAGCCCAGGCATACCTGACCAATGATATTTACCTGAAATACATAAAACCAGAGGCCTCTAACAAGCAGGTCCGGAATGTCAATTACACGGCGGGCATCACCACAGTGATCATCAGTGTTATTTTCGGATTTTACTCCAAGGATGTAAACAGTCTGCTGCAGTGGATCGTATCAGCCCTCTGGGGGGCCTATATCGCAGCCAACCTGCTTAAATGGCATTGGTGGAGGTTCAATGGAAACGGGTATTTCTGGGGAATGATCGCAGGCATTATCCCAGCCCTGGTATTTCCATCCCTGTTCTCGAAAACCCTTGACCTTTACTATTTCCCGCTAATCCTCATCATCTCTGTCGGAGGATGTATTGCAGGTACCTATGCTACCCGGCCAACCGATGAGGAAACACTCAAATCATTCTATCGCACCGTTAAACCCTGGGGATTCTGGAAACCTGTCCGGGAAAAGGTCATGCAGGAGGATCCTGCATTTATTCCCAATAAAAATTTCCGCATGGACATGTTCAATATCGGAATAGGTACCATTGCACAGACCCTGCTTGTCCTGGCACCCATGTATATGGTACTGAGAAAAAACGGATCCCTGCTTGCCACCCTTGCTGTCACCGCCGTCTGTGTAATGATCATGAAGCGGACATGGTGGGACCGCCTCCCCGGGGATAATCCCTAAATCACCGGGAAGTGATCATGTTTTCTGTGTGGCAATGATGTAACGGTGCTCCCCTGCGATATTTTTCGAGGGCCAGATCTTGTTGCGCCACCACTGATCCTCCTCGGCTTTGGGATCAATGCCTATGCCCCCTGCCCGGCTGGATCCGGGCAGGTCGTAATCCAGCCTGAAGCCATTGAAATATATACCGAATGGCTGGTCATCCCCGTCATTGATATGCCAGGCCCCCAGGTTGATAATGAGCCGGTCTATGTCCAGGTCCCGGAATGATCCTTCCTCACTGTGGTTGTCGTGATCCTCCCGGATGTTCAACTGGCATTCATGCCAGGTATCGGTCCTGCCGTTGAGTCCCATCTGGATACAGGGCACCCTGCGAAGGTTACTGTATTGTCCCCCTATATTCACCCAGATCTTGTTCACCGAATACATGAGGTTCAGCACCTTGTTGCTGAGGCAGTATCCTTCGATCCAGACAAAGCCGCCGCAATAGCCGTTCATATCCGTATGCTGTCCATCGATCAGGTAGCTGAACCGGAGAAAAGGTGACAGGCCCTTTTCCAGTGCTACTGCCTGGCAGATCCGGTTGATATCCTGTGGAAGGCGGTCCTGTCCGGGAGCCATATACCCACGTTTTCTGGCAAATAGATAAAGAGAAGGCTTATCCGCATTCCCAGGAGAAGGCCTGATCTCACATAAATTGGAAGGATCATGGTCTTCCCGGTAGACAAACCGCCTGGCCCATCCCTTGAATCCGTCACTGAAATCCCCGTTGATTATCCTGTCTCCGGCGGGTAATTCCCATTTGTACTGGAGCCACAAGGGATAGGCCTTTTCGTCGAATGCCGGGAATTCAGGCGGATAATCAAATAACTCCTCGGTGACCGTTTTGTATTGTATGGATGCCTTATTGCCCCGGATATGTACCATGGCGATCCCCTGTGTGGGTCCACCGTAAAAATCTTCCTCCCCGAAAGCGCGCGGACGGTAGCCTGCGGCCGGCAGGTTGACGAGTTGAATGCCCCTGTAGGAGACGGCCGTTTTGAAGGAAGCCCTGACCGGGATATGCACATGGCCGCTCAGGACGTATTTTACGTTTCCATGCCTGGAGAGGATCTCCAGGAATGTCCGCTTGACAAATACCGATTCGGCATAGTTTATATGCGGGGATATGCCTGCGGGATGGACCGGTACGTGCTGGAATACCATGCCAGCCCTGTCCCTGTATTTTTCCAGGTCCCGTTCAAGCCAGTCAAAATAATGGGGATGTGTCTCCCAGAAACCCGGCCGCAGCGGATCGGGCCAGACCACAAAATGCCAGTTCCCTGCATTAAAGGAATACAAGAGCTTGTCCAGCCCGTTGATCGCTTGCTGGGCTGATAAATAGTTATCAAAGGCCTGCATATTATAACCCGGACCGAATTCACTCCGGAGCAGCGTTTCGTGGTTCCCTATGCCGTAAATGACCGGGGAGTTCAACTGCGAAAGAAAGGCATTCATCTGCCGAAGGTCCTTTTCATATCCCCACTTATCACAGACATCTCCGATGATGACGGTAAACAGAGGATCGAGATCGAGCCCGTTGGCGAGGGCTACACTCTCCTGGATAAAGGCATTGTGGATCTTCATGCGGGTATCGAGCTGTTGCTCATCATCCGGGAGCCCGCCCTGCGGATCCGCCATCGCGATGAAATCAAAACCCTCACCCGGTTCGGCTGCCCCGAAATCCGCCAGGCGGATCTCTCCGGTCTCCCTGTCAAGCAATAAATTGGCCCTGGCCTTCATCCCGTCGCATTCGAGCTCCGCCTCATCCTTATCCAGGATATCTGAGATCCTGAATTGGCATTTGTTACCACCTTGTAAGGAGATGCCGGTATCCACCGATGCACCTGCAAGCCAGAGTACGATCACTTCCGTGTCATCCCCATGCAAAGAGACCCGGTAGGTTGAAAGGTCCCCGCTGAATTCATCCTCATCCTGCTCGAAAAAGTAGGCTTTCCTTCTCCGCACCTCGGCACCCTTTACCCTGATCTTACCTTTATGTACGTATGGCTTTTTGTCCGGATGGCCTTTCAGCTCTATGCGCACCATGACGAATCCTTCCTCCGTTATGGCATCATCCAGGGTCTGGATCTTCCCGTAATCAAACGGGGGCAGGGGGGTGCTGGCCGGATCCTCCGCAACCCCTGCGGTCTTAGCCGTGACCAGGGCCGCGGAACCCAGTCCGAGTCCCCTGATAAAATTTCTTCTCTTCATGATAAACAAATGTAATCATTAACGAACTGGTTTTTTGTGAATATATTGGACTTCTTATGAAAAATAGCCTGCCCCGGCGAATATTTGAATCTATAATTTTGCTTGATCATGGATCTCAACGGTTATTCCGGATATGTCCGGTCAGTCCCAGGAATTTTATCCTTTATGAAAGACAAGCATCGAACAGGTGGTAATTTTTCAGTGTTCCGTGGTGCGGGACTCCTCCTCAGCTGGTTGTTGGCAGTGCCGGCAGCCTCACAGGCTGAAACAGCCGGTTTCAGGTGCGGAGAGGACATGAGGGATGCCCGTGACGGGAAAACCTATCAGACGGTTTTGATAGGGGGGCAATGCTGGATGAAACAGAACCTGGATGTTGGGATGATGCTTGAGGCCGGTTCTCCTCTCCAACCCGGACTCCCTGTCAGTCAGGCAGATGAGATCACCAAATACTGTTATGAGGATGATCCTGCAAATTGTGAAGTTTACGGGGGACTCTACACCTGGGAGCAGGCCATGGGCAGCGGGTTGATTGAAGCATACGGGGATGTTTGTCCCCCGGGCTGGCACCTGCCCTCAAAGGAGGAATGGGAAGCACTGGCATCTTTCCTGGGAAGGGAGGATGCCGGGCAGAAAATAAAGGCTTCTCCGGAGGATCCTTATCCCTGGGACGGGACCAACGAAAGCGGATTTTCCGGCTTGCCTGCCGGGGCAGGTAACGGGGAGGGATATCAGCGGCTGGGCCAGTGGGCCCTTTTCTGGTCCAGCAGCGAAGCTGACGGCCAGCGGGCCTGGTTTGCCCAGCTCGATGGATTCTGGTATGAACAGCCTCCCAAGTACAAGATCATTTACATCGGAAATTATTATCTGAAATCCAATTTGTTTTCGGTCCGGTGCCTGAAGGATAGCCAACAAAAGTAAGCTTGAAATGAGGTCAGGTTTAATCCTTATCATTACGGTCAACTTGCTATGGGGATTCTCCTGCAGCGGCGGACCGGCAGGCCGGGACGAAAGGCCCAATATCCTTTGCCTTGTCTGCGAGGATATAAGCCCTTTCCTGGGCTGCTACGGAGATCCCGTGGCCATAACCCCGAACCTGGATAAACTGGCTGCAGAAGGCGTAAGGCTCACCCGTATGTATGCTGTTTCCGGGGTCTGTGCGCCCAATCGCAATGCCCTTATAACAGGAATGTATCCGAGCAGCATTGGAGGAAACAACATGCGCACGACAAACACCCGCCGGGTGGAAAATGTACCGGATTCCCTGCAGACAGGCCCGTACGAATGCACCCCGCCACCCTATGTAAGGTGCTTTATCGAATACCTTAGGGCGGCCGGGTATTACTGCACCAATAATGCCAAGGAAGATTACCAGTTCAGGGCCCCCAAATCTGCCTGGGATGAATCCAGCAGGACAGCAAACTGGAGAAACCGTCCGGATGGCAAACCTTTCTTTTCCATCTTCAATTTCATACGCAGCCATGAATCCCAGATCTGGACCTGGGAAAATGAACCATGGATCATCCATCCCGACAGCGTAGAAGTGCCACCCTATTACCCTGATAATCCAGTTATCAGGAGGGATATTGCCAGGATGCATAGCAATAATACCATCATGGACCGGGAAGTAGGGGAGGTGCTGGAGCAGCTTCGCGAGGATGGCCTTTATGAAAATACCATCATCATTTTTTATTCCGATCACGGCGGACCCATGCCGCGTGGCAAGAGGGAAGTCCTGGAATCCGGTACCCTGGTGCCTTTCATCATGCGCTTCCCGGAGATGGAAAATGCAGGGACCGTGGTGGAGGATCTCTGCAGCTTTGTGGATATCCCGGCCACCATTCTTTCACTCGCCGGTGTTGAAATCCCGGAATACATTCATGGCCAGGCTTTCTGGGGCGATCAGAGAGCCGTTCCGAGGGAATATGTTTTTGCGGCGCGGGACCGGGTGGACGAGTGGTTTGATTGCCGCAGGGCTGTGCGCGATGAGAGATACCGTTATGTAAAAAACTACCGGAAGGATCTGGGGGCCTATATGGATCTGGCCTTCCGGAAGAACATGAAAACCATGCAGGAATTGCTCCGGCTGAAAGATGCCGGAAAACTGAACGGTGACCAGCTGTACTGGTTCCGTGAAACCAAGGAACCGGAAGAATTGTACGACCTGTGGAATGATCCCTACGAACTCCATAACCTTGCATCAGATCCGGGCCACAACGGTGTACTTGAAGACTTAAGGAAGGTTCTTAAGACGTGGTTGGATGAAATTGATGATCTTGGTGTCAAATACCCTGCCGAGAAGGAATTGATGTTCAGCCTCTGGCCGGATGGGGTACAACCGGTTACCCAGGTCCCGGAGATCCGGCACAGGGATGGAATGGTTGAACTGGCATGCGGTACCGAGGGAAGTTCCATGGTTTACCAGGTCAACCAGGCCGGTTACAGACCGGATCACTGGTTTTTATACGCGGAACCCTTCCGTGCCGGGTCCGGGGATACCATCACCGCCATCGCACACCGTATTGGGTTTCTGGAAAGCAGGCCGGCTACCTTTATAAATCCCTAAATTTGAACCAATCATTAACATCATGAACAGGATCCTGGTATACAGCATTTTACTCCCGGCCTTGCTGCAGGTTGGATGCAGCCATGTTGAAAAGGGTCAGGGACCCGGCAATACAGGCGGACTACCTGTTTACACCGGGGAAAACCTAAGAAACATTTTCTATCCGCTTGGAGGCATCGGAACAGGTAACCTGCTGATCGGCGGAAGGGGCAATATCCTGGAGTTTGAAATCTTCAACCGGGCCCAGCGGGATGAGCTGCCTCCCTATATGACCTTCTTTTCCCTGTGGTGCGATGATGGCGATCATGATCCTGTGGCGATGATCCTTGAGCGCAGGCACTTTGACAATTTCACCAATGGTTTTGGGGTTCCCAGGCAACAGCTCTCGGGACTGCCCAGGTTTGACGAACTGTATTGGACCGGAGCTCCCCCTTTTATACAGCTGGAATTCGAGGACCAGCGGGTCCCGCTGCATATCCGCCTGGTGTGTTTCAGTCCCATGATCCCCCTTGATGTCCCCGGCAGCAGTATCCCCATGGGTACATTCACATGGACGGTTTCCAATCCCACCGATCGAACCATCGAATTCGCCCTGGCATTCAACATTTCCAACCCGTTCGGGAACCTGAATTACCGGGATGGCAAACCGGGACACAGGATACGGAATACGGCCATCCTGGATGGAAATCTCTCCGGGGTGTATTTCGAGAACCTGATCGATCCGTCTCATGAGGATTATGGCACAATGGCAGTGGCCACTGATCATGGACAGGAGGAGATCGTGACTGCCTGGCCCCCGGGTGGATGGTGGGACGATGCCCATCTGCTCTGGGGTGAATTCTCCGGGAAGGGGCATATCCCGGTCGTTACGGACAGCATCGAGCATGTGGGACAAAAGCAGCTGGTCTCCTCGGTCCTGGTCCGCGGTGGACTGGCCCCCGGTGCCACAGACACCATCAAATACTATCTTGCATGGGTGGTCCCCAACCGGAAACTGGAAGGCTCCCAGGCATTCGGTGAGGCAGAAATTGCCGGTCACATGGCAGGTAATTACTATGCCCGGGCATATGATGATGCCCTGGAGGTGCTTGATTATTTCGTGACAAATGAATCCCGGCTGAGGAGATACGGAAGGAAATTTCATGATCGCCTGGCCGGCAGCTCCGTACCGGGACCTGTCATAGATGCTGCTGCGGCCAACCTGGCGGCACTGACATCCAACCTGCTCTCACGCGTCGATAACGGGGATGTGCATGCCTGGGAGGGACTGGGACCGACTTTCGGTTGCTGTCCGGGAAATTGCACCCATGTATGGAATTACGCCCAGACCCCGGCCAGCCTGTTCCCGTCCCTTGAAAGGAACATGCGGGAGACCACTTTCCTGACACAGACCTTTCAGTCAGGCTACCAGTGTTTCCGGACAACCTTCCCGATTGGAGACCATTATTTTAAAAACGTTGCCGCTGACGGCCAGATGGGCAATATCATGAGGGTTTACCGGGAATGGAAATACAGCGGGGACAGCCTTTGGCTGGCCGGCCTCTGGCCGTCTGTCCGGCGGGCCCTGGAGTTTGCCTGGAAAGGCCCTTCACGTGACAGCAGGGAAGCAGCCTGGGTAAGGGAAATGATAGCCTGGGACCCGAACAAGGAAGGCGTACTGCGGGGTAACCAGCACAATACCTACGATATCAATTTCCTCGGTCCCAATATGATGACGGGCAGCCTCTACCTGGGGGCCATCAAGGCCTGTTCCGAGATGGCCGGGTACCTGGGGGATACCCCGCTTG
>LJUP01000219.1 GCA_001303955.1 Bacteroides sp. SM23_62
AAACTGCTTTATACCATATCAACACCTGTATTTATTTAAGGAAAAAGCCTTATTTTCGAAAAAACCAGCATTAACCATGGCTTATCATCATATTCTGGCTATCAATCCCGGCTCCACATCCACAAAAGTGGCAGTCTATATTAATACCAAGATCATTTTCCTGAAAAGCATTCCGCATGATATGGATGATCTCAATCAATTCAAAAAGATCTCGGAACAATTTGAGTACCGTAGAAATATCATCCTGGAAGAACTTAAGAATGCACATATTGAACTGGATAAGATCGTTGCCGTAGTTGGCAGAGGTGGTCTCATAAAACCTATCAAATCAGGCACATACAATATCAATGAAGAAATGAAGAAGGATCTCCAGACCGGCATCCTGGGAGAACATGCCAGTAATCTCGGTGGATTGATCGCAGATTCCATTGCGCAAACACTGCCCAATGCAAAAGCCTATATCGCAGATCCTGTCGTTGTGGATGAGCTGGAAGATGTCGCAAGGATTTCCGGGCATCCCAGGTTTCGGCGCCTATCCATCTTTCATGCACTGAACCAGAAGGCTACAGCACGTTCATACGCGAGGTTGTTAAATAAAAAATATGAAGATCTCAACCTGATCATCGCCCATCTGGGCGGCGGAATATCGGTCGGCGCCCATAAACAGGGACGTGTCATAGATGTGAACCAGGCCCTTGATGGAGAAGGCCCTTTTTCTCCTGAACGGACGGGTACTTTACCCGTAGGTGCACTGGCAAAGCTCTGCTACGAAGAAGATATGTCCTATGAAGATGTCAAAAGAATGATCACAGGTGAAGGAGGTTTTGTAGCCTATTTCAAAACGAACAATGCCTATGAGATCGAACTTATGGCAGATGGAGGTGATGAAAAGGCACGCTTGATCCAGGATGCCATGGCTTACCAGGTTGCCAAAGAGATTGGGGCCATGGCCACCGTGCTTCATGGTGAAGTAGATGCCATCATACTGACCGGTGGCATTGCCAATAATCCCATGGTTGATGAGTACATCAAGAAAATGGTATCCTACATTGCCCCGGTGGTCATCTATCCTGGAGAGGATGAGATGCATGCCCTGGCCATGAATGGACTTCGTGTCCTGAAGGGAGAAATTATCCCCAAGGATTATGCACCGGAGAACATGGTAAACGGGCAAATCCCGGACCAGGACAGCTAAGGGCTTGAAAGGGATACTGGAATGATCTTGCCATTGAAATATGTCCCGCCCTTTTCCGCAAAATCCTTGATGAAAGCCGCCATTTCACCCGGATCTAAAGGAGCCTTATAACCGGGGAAAGCGGCTGCAAGCATTTCCGTTTGTACCGATCCCAGGGCCAGTGTATTAAATCGTATCCTGCTTTCCTTGAATTCGGCTGCCATGCATTCCGTCATTACACCCAGGGCTGCCTTAGATGAGCTGTATGCACATAGTCCGGGAAACTTGACACTTCCCTGCACACCTCCCATACTGCTGATATTGATCACATGGGGCTTTTGAGCCTTCAGTAGCAGTGGCAAAAGTCCCTGGATCAAAACCACCGGGGCCAGGTAATTTACCGCCAGACTTCGCTTTAAATCCTTCAGGTCAAGCTCTTCAAATGGTTTATTCACCAGCAGACCTGCATTATTCACCAGGATGTCAAGTGAATCAAAGTGTTCCTGCACCGCCGCTAGGAATCTGACAGGAATATCCTCGAGCATTTCCAGGTCAAATGGCTGTACCAGTATCTTTCCCGGATGGTCTTTACAATCCTGCTTCAGATCAGCCAGTCTCCCGGCATTCCTTGAAACAGCCATTATATGGTGGCTGCTGTCCTGTGCCAGCAACCTGACCAGTTCATATCCTATGCCCCTGCTTGCACCGGTAACAATAATTTTCATAAATCCATGTTTTTATCATACATCAAATTAACAAAATACATTTAATCGGTGAATTTTATATTTTTACCATCATAATTCTTTCGTGGAGATGAAAACTGCAGGACGCTTCGGGATGATCATTTTTACTGTGCTGGTATTATCTGGCGGTCTGATACAGGCACAGTGGGAGGAGAAACCTCCGCTGCGGGACAGGATATTTTTTGGAGGGAACTTCGGCCTGCAGTTCGGGACGGTGACCAATATAGAAATTTCACCACTTGCCGGTATCTATTTGACCCCAAGGCTGGCTATGGGACCGGGAATCAGGTATGAATACTACAAGAGCAATTATCCCGGATTTGTGCCTTATGAGACACATATTTATGGTGGGACTGTTTTTGCCAGGTATATGGTTATCAAAAACATGGGTGAGGCAGTGGGACTTGGGCTCAATTTCGGGCTTTTCGGGCATTCCGAATATGAAATACTTAGCCTGGAAAGCAGGTACTTTGAGATAGGTGCTCCTCCCGATGCTGAGGGACGCTTCAACCTTCATTCTGTTTTATTGGGTGGCGGGATCTACCAGCCCATTGGCCGGCGGGCAGGTTTTCTGATAATGATCCTCTGGAACCTGAACGAAACCGCCAGTTCGCCTTACAGCAATCCCATCTTCCGAATAGGATTTAATTTCTGAACATTTTTTATAAGTTTTTTAACAATTCCCGGCTTTGATATTCTATGGGGATGGACTTTCTTTGTGGGTTTATAAATCATTCACCAAGCATTGCAAATATCAGATGATCGTAGAAAACAATAAAGTTGTATCCCTTTCATATGAGTTGAAAGTCAATGGAGAAACAGTAGAAACAGTGGGTGCTGATTCACCCTTGATGTTTCTGTTCGGCGCCGGTAACCTGCTGCCGAAATTTGAAAAGAACCTGGATGGACTGAAATTGAATGACAGCTTTGATTTCGAACTGGTTTCCGCTGATGCATATGGTCCGGTTAATGAAGATGCCATCGTGGATGTCCCCATGCAGGCCTTTGCCGTAGATGGAGAGATCGATCGTAATTTATTAAAGGTAGGCCATCATATACCCATGCTGGACCAGTCCGGGAACCGGCTGAACGGGATCGTCGTCAAATTTGATGATGAATTCGTCACCATGGATTTCAACCACCCGCTGGCCGGAAATGATCTTCACTTTAGCGGTAAGGTCGTTGAGATCCGTGAAGCATCAGCTGATGAGCTTGAACACGGACATGTGCATTCTCCAGAAAGCTGTTCTAACTGTACAGATCCGGATTGCCATAGCAAAGAACATTAATCCTTTATTTCAAATTCATCCGCGTCTTTCCAGACAGGGAATTTTTGCCTGAATTCCATAAGTTCCTGTAGTGAAAGATCTACTACCTTTACACCCTCCTCCCGGACGGGAAGCGAGGCAATGATCTGGCCTTTCGCATTGTAGGCCAGGCTGTCCCCCGAATATTCAATCCCCATTCCATCTCTTCCTACCCGGTTGACTCCAATCACAAATGCCTGGTTCTCAATGGCTCTGGCTTTCAGGAGTGAGATCCAGACATCTCTTCGGACAGCAGGCCAGTTGGCCACATACAGAAGCAGATCATATGCCCCGGTATTCCTGCTCCAGACAGGAAAACGCAGGTCATAGCATATCAGTGGCCTGACCCTGAAAGTGTTTATCTCTGTGATCGTATTTGATTGGCCACATGAATAATGCTCATCCTCTCCGCTGATGCTAAACAGGTGTCTCTTATCGTACATGGTGATCCTGCCCCCGGGTTCCATCCAGATGAAGCGGTTAAAATATGTGTCTTGATGACCGATGATCAAACTTCCGGCTATGACACACCCGTATCTGTCCGAGGTCATCTGCATCCAGGAGATGGACTTTCCATCCATGCCTTCCGCCAGTTCCCTGCTACGCATAGTGAATCCCGTGGTAAACAGTTCAGGCAGGATGACAGCATCCACATCAGCTTCTATACCTTCCAGTTTTATGGATAAGGCATGAAGATTCGCATCAATATCCTCCCAAATGATATCCGGCTGGACAATGGCAAGTTTTAGTTCCATTTAATTGTACTACTTGGTCAGGCTGGTCTGGTAATTGGTAAGAACCTGTGTGAGAAGCGGCACATAATATGTCCAGTAGAATTTCGAGGTGCTATTTTCCTTATTCGTATAAAATACCTTTTCGAAAGTTCTGATTCCCTGCAATTTAGCTGTCCACATCCGAACAGGATAATCTGAATAATCACCTGCCAGGTATAGGAAAGGGGATTCGGTATTCGACTCGATAACAGCCGGAAACCTTGAAGGAAGATCAAATTCATCCAGTACTGCCTTGCCTTCAATATTAACATGAAGCTTATAATCTGCAATTACCTCATTTGATTGCTCATCCACGATGTCGAAGCGATGGGGATAATGAACTGATTCGGGCAGATTATAGTACTCCAGTCCATATTCCGTTGTCTGGATCTCTGGAACGCCATCCTCCAGGTGTTTATCTGCCTGCAGGACAGCTACCTGCTGTGCCGGTTCGTTCACCAGTACGATGCCCGTACCGGTAAAAGGCCACTCCCCGTCGTTCCTTTTTTTATAAATACCCACAATCCAGTCCGGCAGGTCTTTGCTCCTGGCTGGATCAAGTTCATTGATATACCTGCCGGTCCAGTTCGTCCATTTCAAACCCAGCAGGTCCTCTGCTTTTTTTCTGACCAGCTGGATGGTTGGCGGGGCGAAAAAATTGTATTCGGCGATCAATAGCTTTCCGTGATCATGCAATCCCTTGATAAACAGGTAATCATTATTATTCAGTCCCCCTTCAATCAACGTACCCTTGCCCTGGCCTGACTGCCTCCTGTACCATTCATTAAAAAACACACCATAAGTATCTGAATAGTAGGCCATATCAAAATGAGAGACAAGATCATTGATCTCTTCAAGCTTGATCCTCTTGACTTCGTATTTCCTTGATTTTAAGGGCTTTATTGGATGAAAACCATAGTAGTCTTTTTCCATCCGGTAAACCTTATTGTCATCCTTTACGAATTTTTCATTCAGAAGCAACCAGAAAATGGCCCGGTGCTCCTTTCTTTCAAGTCCGAGTACCGTTTTATTCAATACCAGGATGTTGATGGGTTTGCTCTGTTTGATATTCCAGATCAACCAGCTCGAAATAGGAATCAGAAAGAGAATGATAAGAACGATAACAATGGTCTTAACTGTTTTCATAGGATTGAAATTAGGTTCATTATCTATCTTCGCACCCTAAAAGCCCTATCGTTACGCTGCCTCAATCTATAAAAATAGAAAATTTAAATGATAAATTGAAACTTAATCTGCAGTGACATCATCACAGAATAGACAAATAGTCAATGAAATATATATATTAATTTTTTGGGATGATTTTTGTAGATACTGTGTTTACAAAGCTTTATTTTACTATTTTAGTCAACATATCCCAAGTCAACACGTTAAGAGTATTGTTATGAGGAAAATAATTTTATTTACACTGTTTACGGTCAGCTTCGGGTTATACATTGCCTGGGCTCAGCCAGCCAATATCCAGGATAACCCTAAATATGGACCGGACAGCGCTTCAAGGATGAATTGTGCCAACAACCTTTCCACCATGAGTGAATTCATGAAGATCGACCTCCTGGATCACGCTTTTCCCTCATGGCAGATAGTTTTTAACGATTGTCCGGCTTCCAGTAAGAACATTTACCTGTATGGCGTCAGGATCTATCGCAGAAGGGTGACCCAGCTGCAGGACCCGGTAAAAAAAGCCGCGGCCCTTGATACATTGATGTTGATCTACGACAGGAGGATTGAGCATTTCGGACAAGAGTCCCTGGTGATCGGGAGAAAGGGACTTGACCTGCTCAGGTATGACAATACGCAGGTCCAGCGTGCTTATGATTACTTGAAAGAATCTGCAGACCTCGGAAAGGGAAAAACTGAAGATGCAGTATTGATGGCACTGATGCAAACATCCAATGTCCTCTTCAAACAGGATGAGATGGATGGCAGAGAACTGATCGATAACTACCTGTTCTCTACAGATATATTGAATGTCCGCATCCAGACCGACAAAAACAAGAGCAGGGTGGAGACTTGTTTACAGAACATCGAAGCTATATTTGCCAATAGCGGGGCAGCGGATTGTGAAATACTTGTCGAGATATTCACTCCCAAATTCGAACAGACACCTGAGGACCCGGAATTTTTAAAAAAAATTACTGGCTTGCTGGCCAGTCAGGATTGCGAGGATACTGAACTTTTTGCAAACGCCTCAGAAAGTCTCTATAATATTGAACCATCTTCAGCTGCCGCCTACAATCTTGCGAAGCTCTTCTATAAGAAGGAAGATTACCGGAAGTCCTGTACCTATTATGAGGAGGCCATAGGAGGTGATGCGGCCCCGGAACAAAAGGCGCAGTATCATTATGAACTAGGACTCATCCTTTACAGCAAGTATGAAGATTTTTCCAATGCCCGCTCGCATGCCAGGAAAGCGATTGAGAATAAGCCCGGCTGGGGAGCACCCTACATCTTGATCGGAAACCTTTACGCATCAAGCAGCAATATCTGCGGAGAAAATGATTTTGAAAAGACAACGGTCTTCTGGGCAGCCGTGGACAAATTTCAGCAGGCAAAATCCGCAGATGCTGAAGTCAGTTCCGAGGCTAATGATTTAATTGCCAAATATTCAGCCTATTTTCCCAATGTAGAGGATGCCTTCTTTTACGGCTTCGAAGAGGGCAAAGAATATACTGTTGGATGCTGGATCAATGAAAGAACTACGGTCAGAACCAGGCAGTGATCCCCATAACCCATCTGATGAAAGGGGCCTTGGCGCCCCTTTTTTAACCCTTGCTTAACATAAAATTAACATTGGTTTAAACCACTTTTATTTCGAAAAGCTACCTTTGTCAATCATCTATAAGCCATTTGATTGATGGAAACATTCTTCCTGCTAATCGTTGTCATTCTCATCGTATTAGCAGTCTCGGACCTGGTGGTTGGCGTGAGTAATGACGCGGTTAATTTCCTCAATTCCGCCATCGGTTCAAAAGCTGCCCCTTTCATTATCATCATGATCATTGCTGCTGCCGGTATCGTGTTCGGAGCCACATTTTCAAGCGGTATGATGGAGGTCGCAAGGAAGGGTATTTTCCATCCAGATCAGTTCTTTTTCAGGGAGATTATGATCATTTTCCTGGCAGTCATGATGACCGATATCATCCTGCTGGATTTTTTCAATACTTTCGCACTCCCCACTTCTACAACGGTATCCATCGTTTTTGAGCTATTGGGAGCTGCAGTCGCGGTCTCCATTATCAAGATAACCGCCTCAGGATCCACCATGGCGGCTATGAGCCAGTATATCAATACATCCTCGGCATTGCTAATGATCACGGCGATCCTTCTTTCGGTGGTGATCGCATTCACCGTTGGTTTAATAATTCAATACCTGGTACGGGTAATGTTCTCGTTCAATTTTAATAAAAATATTAAATACTTCGGGGCCCTCTGGGGAGGCATTGCCATATCTACCATAACCTTTTTCATTCTGATCAAAGGTGCTAAAGGCTCCTCCTTCCTGACAGAGGAGGCGGTAGCATGGATCAGGGATAATTCCTTAATGATTCTGGTAGTCAGTTTTGTGGGATGGACAATTCTGCTTCAAATATTGCAACTGATTTTCCGCCTGAATATACTTAAGTTTATCGTCCTGGTCGGGACATTTGCACTGGCTATGGCCTTTGCAGGCAATGACCTGGTGAATTTCATCGGGGTTCCGCTGGCCGGACTGGAGTCATACAGGGAATTTCAGGGTTCCGGCATAGCCGATCCTTCCGGTTTCACCATGTCAGCCCTGGCAGAGCCGGTTAAAACACCCACCGTATTTCTGCTCATTGCCGGAGCGATTATGGTGCTGGCACTGTGGACATCAAAAAAAGCACAATCTGTCTCCGCTACCACAATTGATCTCAGCAGGCAGGACGAAGGATATGAAAGGTTTGAATCTTCCGGACTGGCTCGTGGTATTGTGCGTATAAGCATCGCGTTTTCAACCATAATGGATCGCCTGACTCCAAGGCCTGTCAGCAAATTTATCAATAAGAGATTCAACAAGACAGAATTCAATGACTTGAAAAGAGAGAAAAACCTATCTTTTGACCTTGTCAGGGCCTCTGTAAATCTGGTGGTGGCCAGTGCACTTATCTCTCTTGGAACCTCTCTCAAGCTACCTTTATCGACTACTTATGTTACTTTTATGGTGGCCATGGGTACATCCCTCGCTGATGGAGCATGGGGACGTGAAAGTGCCGTATTTCGTGTTTCCGGTGTCGTTACAGTAATCGGTGGTTGGTTCTTCACTGCTTTCTGTGCATTCTCCGCTGCTTTTATCCTGGCATTCGTGATTCACTGGGGACAAATATTCGCAGTACTTGGATTACTCGTACTGGTGATCTTCTTCTTCATCAATACCTACAGAGTACACAAGAGACGTGATATAGAACGCAAAAGAGATGAAGAAGCTGTCAGTCTCGAGGGAGTGGTAGTAGACGGTGAAAATGTACAGAATAGCTGCACTAAAAGTGTCTACAAAACTTTATCGTCAATAGCCATACTCTATTCAAATTCCATTAATGGGATGGTTAATTATAAACGGTCAACCATCAAACGTACCGTAAAAGAGATCAAATCCCTGAATAAGGAAACCAAAATCTTGAAAGACAATGTTTTTCAGACCATTACCAAATTACAGGAGGATGATGTAGAATCCGGACATTATTATGTCCAGGTACTGGATTACCTCAGGGAAACCGCCCATTGTCTGACTTTTATTGCAGAACCTATTTTAGAATATATTATAAATAATCACCCGGTTTTGATAAAAGATCAGCAAACAGATCTGAATGATACAGCCCAGGATGTAAATGAATTCTTTTCGGAGGTTATACAGATCATTAAAAAAGGGGATTACAGTGACCTGGAACGCCCTGTTAAAAAACAAGCTGTCTTGCTGGATACTTTCACAAAATTAAAGAAGCGGCAACTGAAACGGATCAAGAATAAGGAAACTGGAATGAAGAATACAACGATTTATCTAAATACACTGACCGAATCTAAAAACCTGATGCTTTACACTATAAACTTACTTAAAGCCCAGCGGGATTTTGTCGTATACAATGATGAGAATGGTAAAAAGATATTGAAAAAACCATCTCTCAATTAATGAATTTGTAACCTACCCCTTTTACAGTCTGTATAAATTCATCGCCGATCTTTTCCCTTAATTTCCGGATATGTACATCGATGGTCCTGTCACCAACGATGATCTTATCACCCCATACTGTGTGAAATATCTCCTCGCGTGTAAATACCTTGCCGGGTTTGGAGATCAGTAGATTGAGCAGTTCAAATTCCTTCTTGGGTAACTCAAGTTCCTTACCCTTTTTCACTACGATGAATCTATCCCTGTCCATGTAAATTTCACCGGAAATACTCCCTTTTTTTTCCTTATAATCCGGGGCAGGTGCATGGCTTCTCTTGAGCAGGGCTTTTATTCTGCTTATCAGGACCTTTGGTTTGATCGGTTTCGTGACATAATCATCACCTCCTGCTTCAAAACCGGCTATTTGTGAATAATCCTCTCC
>LJUP01000220.1 GCA_001303955.1 Bacteroides sp. SM23_62
AGGATGATCACCTTGCTTTTGGCCTTGCTGTCCTTGAGCCTGCTGACAGCGTTTGCCAGTCCCATGCCAATGGCAGTGCCATCCTCTATCATCCCGCTCTCAATCCCCTTGAACAGATTGATGAGCACTGCATGATCAGAGGTAAGCGGGCACTGGGTAAAACTTTCACCGGAATAAACGATGAGTCCCATCCTGTCAGTCTCCCTGCCTGCGATAAACTCAATGGCCACATCTTTGGAAGCCTCCAGCCGGTTTGGCCGGAGATCCTGTGCAAGCATGCTGCTGGATATATCCAGTGCGATCATGATATCGATCCCTTCGGTGGTGACATTCTGCCAGCGGTTGGTGGATTGTGGCCGGGCCAGGACAATGATCACGGATGCGATCACCAGCAACCTGATCCCGAAGATTACATGTCTCAATACATGCCGGAAGGTTATGCCTTCCGTTTCCAGCGATTTGGTGCTGGATACCTGGATGGTGGCAAAAGCCTCCCTCTCCCTCCAGATGTACCAGCCGGTTAACGGAACCAGCAGGAACAATAGATACAGCAGATCCGGATTGGCAAATGTCAGGCTGCTAAACATCTTCTTCCTCCTCTATTTTTTGAACCCACACAGTTCTTTTAACGAATTCATAAGCCCTGTCAAGGTTTTCCTCGTTATCGGATGCAAGGGGTTTTTCCCTGGCGAACTTCACCAGGTCTGCAAGGTTTAACAGGCGGTTCAGCTTGGCTGAAAGGTCCTCGTCCGGCCTCTCACCATGCTTCCAGGTATCCAGTATCTCATAACTTGTCATCTCCATGGCAGGTATATTGTACCTCCTTTCCATATAACGCCGGATGATTTCCGTCAGCCTTGTATAATAAGGTTTGAATTCACTCTTTTGCCAGAGTTTTTCTTCCCTGAGCCTGTCCAGTTCACGCAACGCAATTACATGGGCAGGATCTTCCGGTCTGTCGGGTACAAGTACCCCCTTCCGTTTCTTTCTCCTTCTCAGGTACCGGATGGTATAATAAATGGCCGCCACCAGCACCATTCCGCCTGCCACAAAGGGAAAGACTTCGAGGAATGATACAGGCATATGGATGGGGGCTTTAATATCATAGATCGTGCTGTCAACCGCTACAGAATATACCAGCAGGTACATGGGATTTGATTCAAGGCTGTCACGCCATTGCCCCGACCGGATATAAAACTTCAATGGAGGGATCTCATAAAAACCTGAATCGAAAGAGGTCAACAGGTAGCGCTGGCTGATTTTCAGGTTTTCTTCTTCGGCAGCAGTATCCCGCGGAAAGGCCTGCAATACCTCTACCCTGGCCATCAATGTGTCTTTGATTTCAGGGAACATGACACTCACCCCTGCAGGCTGCCATACATCAATATCCAGGTGGAATTGTTCCCCGATACGGATCTGGTTGGTATCCAGCCGGGTGCTGAGCTCAACAAATTGTGACTGCACCGGCAGATAACAGAATAGAGCCAGCAGGAAGGTAATGGAAAGCTTGCTGCTTCCCGAAAGGATATCTTCGTGCCATATTTTTTTTACTGCTGCCATTCCAACCATTATCTCCGCTTGAACAAATTCATCAGGGGTCTTACATAATCCTCATCCGTACGTATGTTTACCGAATCAATACCCGTGCGAAGCATCAGGTCCTTGAACCTCTCCTGTCCCCTCCTCCATCCTTCGGCATAACGTTCACGGATCCTCCGGCTGCCGCTGTCAACCCACATTATTTTCCCCGACTCTGCATCCTGCAGGCGGATCATCCCTGCCCTCGGTAACTGCATTTCGCGTTCATCATAGATATTCAGTGCGACCAGGTCATGTCTTTTATTGGCGATCCTCAGGGCTTCTTCATAATCATCATCCATAAAATCAGAGATCAAAAAGGCAATACATCTCTTCTTAATGGCATTGGAGAAATAACGCAATCCCTCGCTGAGATCTGTCCCCTGCCTCACGGGCTGATAATTGATCAATTCCCGTATGATCCTGAGGGTATGCTGCCTGCCCTTTTTAGGCGGGATGAATTTTTCCACCTGGTCACTGAACATGATCACACCGATCTTATCGTTGTTCTGAATGGCAGAAAATGAAAGGACAGCGGAGATCTCGGTGATCATGTTCTTTTTCAACTGGGTCCGTGTGCCAAAATTCCGTGAACCACTGATATCTATCAGGAGGATGACGGTCAGTTCACGTTCTTCCTCGAAGATCTTGATGTATGGATGATTGAAACGGGCTGTCACATTCCAGTCGATGCTCCTGATATCATCCCCGTACTGGTATTCCCTGACCTCACTGAAAGCCATTCCCCTTCCCTTGAAGGCAGAATGGTATTCCCCGGCAAAGATGTTCTTTGACAAGCCCCTCGTTTTGATCTCAATTTTTCTGACCCGCTTTAACAGTTCTGTTGCTTCCACCTCAATCAATGATCTTTTTTTGTAGTGATCGTAAAATACCAGTCCCCCGCAGTCAGGGTGATAATATATGGCACCTTGTCATGGACATATCTCCAGGTGTCTTCGGCGGACTGTGGATATTTACTGTTCAGGTCTGCGATCACGGCATTCAGCATGGAATAATCACACATCCACTGTGAATACAGGCAGGTATCCTTTTCAGAAAAAACAAAAAGGAGTGTCTGGTCACCCGGCCTGTCTATATATTTCAGGGTATTGTAAACCGTGTTCACAGAATGGTCATCTTCGTAAAGTTGTTTCATCTCCCTTCCCATCAATTCCCTTACCTCGGTCTTATGCCTGCCGATGAAATGCTGGCCGGAAACCTTCACGGGTACCGTCAGGCAAAGGGCAATCAATATGTTCAAAAACCATTTCATCAAATCCTCCGATGTTTTCAAATCCTTTTTTCAGGGAACCTCCACCGTGTTCAGGATATCGGTAATGATATCTTCTGTTGTAATATTCTCTGCCTCTGCTTCATAGGTCAATCCTATCCTGTGCCTCATAACATCATGGCAAACTGCCCGCACATCCTCTGGAATGACGTATCCCCTGCGCTTAATAAAGGCAAATGCCTTGGACGCCATGGCCAGGTTGATGCTGGCACGGGGAGAACCGCCATATTGTATCATATTTGTGTATTTTTCCAGACCTTGCTTCTCCGGATACCTGGAAGCGAATACGATATCGAGGATATACCTTTCGATCTTCTCATCCATATAGACCTCCTTGACAATGGCCCTGGCTTTCAGGATATTCTCAGGCTTCAGTATGGTTGCCGCAGTTGGAAACTCCTGGGCAATGTTTTCCCTGACAATAAGCTGCTCCTCGTCCCTTGAGGGATAGTCAATGACCACCTTCAGCATGAACCGGTCTACCTGTGCTTCAGGCAAAGGGTATGTTCCTTCCTGCTCAATGGGATTCTGGGTGGCAAGGACCATGAAGGGCCTTTCCAGGATGTAAGTGTTCTCTCCTATCGTGACCTGCTTTTCCTGCATGGCCTCGAGCAGGGCACTCTGCACCTTGGCCGGGGAACGGTTGATTTCATCAGCCAGGATGAAATTGGCAAAGATGGGACCCTTCTTGACCTCGAACTGTTCCTTCTTCTGGCTGTAGATCATGGTCCCGATCAGGTCTGCCGGCAAAAGATCCGGAGTGAATTGTATCCTGCTGAACTTTGCATCGATGGTGGTGGCAAGGGTATTCACCGCGAGCGTTTTCGCCAGTCCAGGTACACCCTCCAGCAATACATGACCATCTGTCAGCAATCCGATCAGCAGGCTGTCAATAAGGTGCTTTTGTCCCACAATCACCTTATGGATCTCCATGGTGACCATATCCACGAAAGCACTCTCTTTTTCTATTTTTTCATTTAACTCCTTGATGTTTACGGTGTCATTCATAATTGCAGCGATTTTTAAGAAATCCCAAAAATAACATTTGATTGGATCTTTTTCAAATAATGTACCATTCACTTAACACCGGCAATCCAAGGCAAACCCTGACGGTGTGCAGGTTGGAAGGCAGGGTTAAAAAATGTTAAAGAATTTGAATAAGTATTAAGTCCATGAGATCAGTCAAACCTTCACTGGTTCTGCGGCTTTCCCCCGTTGACCATGTCACCGTCGAGCACCCATATACCACGGCCGTGGGTGGCAATGATGATCATATTATCCCGGGGGTGAATCACCAGGTCATGGACATAGGTCGAGGGCAGGTCACCGAGCACCTCCCAGGTTTCGCCCCCGTCTTTTGTAACATAGACTCCTATATCCGTTCCCACATAGAGTATTTTCGGATCAAGGGGATCCTCGCGGATCACGTTGACCGGACCGATGGGGATATTCCCTGAGAGATCCTCCCAGGTATCTCCAAAATCGGAAGATCTCCAGACATAAACCTGGAAGTCATCATCCCTTTTACCATTCTGGGTCATGTAAACCGTACCCATATCATACCTGGATGCCTCAACCCGTGATATCCACTTATGCTCGGGAAGACCGGCAAGGATCTCGGTCCAGGTATCGCCCCCATCCTTTGTGCGGTGCAGGCGTCCACCGTCCGTTCCTGCGTAGAGCAGTCCGAATTTAAGCGGGGACTCGGAAATGCTGGTCAGGGTCTGGTAGGAGATATCCCCCATTTTTTTGGGATCGTTATGGGTTAAATCGGGACTGATATACGCCCAGGTGTCTCCCCTGTCGCGTGACATCATCACATACTGCATGCCATGGTAGAGGATGTCGGGATTATGTGGTGAGAGGATGAACGGGGCGATCCATTGTCCCCTGAGCCTGGGTTCTTCGGGATAGGTTTTAGGAAGCATGGATTTGGTGTGTTTGCGCCACTGCCCTTCCCCATCCATATCCGTCCGCTGTATGCTGCCATAGAATCCGGCTGAAAAGACGATATCTGTGTCTTCCGGGTGGATGGCATGGCTGCTGCCTTCGCCGCCGGGGGCCCAATTAAATTCCACAGCGGGTACCTTATCCCGCCCATTGCTCAGATCGACCACCCCGTACATGCTGCCATGATCCTGGATGGAACCATACACCCTGAACGGATCCTTCATGTCATAATTCACATTGAAGAACTGGGCCACGGGCAGGTTATCCAGGAAACACCTCCAGTTTTTGCCCCTGTCGTAGGAGACGCAGATCCCCCCGTCATTGGTGTTCAGAAGATAGTCCGTGTTATCGGGATCGATCCACAGACCGTGGTGATCACCATGCATGCCAGGAAGCCGTTCGAAGGTTCTGCCGCCATCGGTGGAAACATTCAGGGCCAGTCCCATGGTATAGATCGTATGCTCATCCAGCGGGTCCACCCGGATCTGGCCGAATACCCAGCCATAGGTAGCAGAATGCCTCTCCATGTAGGATTTCATCTCCTCTGTCAGGCCGCTGGTCTGTGTCCATTTCTCCCCTGCGTCATCCGAACGGTATATGGTGGCCCCTTTGATCACCTTTCCCCTGGGCCTGCCATAGGAATCCACCTCATCATATGCCGCATCCCTGGCCATCTCATAATTGTCGACAAAAGCATAAACCACCTCCGGCCTTGATGCACACAGGTCAATGCCGATGCGCCCCCGCTTATTCGCCGGGGGGAGTCCCGTATTGATCTGTTTCCAGTTTTTTCCCCCGTCCGTTGTTTTCCAAATCCCGCTACCGGTATAATCATTTTCTGTGCGCGGGTCGTTCCATTTTCTCCTGAGGCGTTCCCAGGTTGTGGCATAGAGCACATCTGTATTACCGGGATCCATGACCAGGTCACATCCACCAGTCCTGTCATTCACATACAGTACCTGCTTCCAGGTCTTTCCTCCATCCGTTGTCTTGTAGATCCCTCTTTCCGGGTTGTCTGTCCACTCATGCCCCGAAGCAGCCACATAGACTATGTCCGTATTGGCCGGATCGATGATGATCCTGGCAATGGTATTCGTGTTTTCGAGTCCCATATGCTCCCAGCTCTCCCCGCCATCTGTGGTTTTGTACAGTCCGCATCCTGCCATGGAACTGCGGAAGATATTGGCTTCCCCGGTACCCACCCAGAGTACGTCCGGATCGGTTGGATCGAGGGCAATGTCACCGATATCCGTCGTTACGGCCTGCTCAAAAACGGGTTCCCAGCTAACCCCCTCATTGACAGTCTTCCAGACTCCCCCTGAGGATACGGCAACATAAATGGTATAGCTTTTGCCCCTGGGCCGGACCGCCTCGACATCGGTACAGCGGCCGCTGATGTTGGTGGGACCCAGGTACTGCCAGTGAAGGTCCTTCAGGGAGGAGGATGCCAGCATGTTAAGATGTTGCCGGTACAGCATCAGCCTGGTTTGCCCTTCTGTCACGGGAGATTTTTGCTGGGCGTTTGTCAGTATGATGGCAAGGAAGACCAGTGAGAAAGTCAACAGGAATTTGTTAAATTTCATAGGATTGCTTTTAACGGGTTGATCAATGAAGAGCATAAAAGTAGCAAAAAATGAGTGGATACCATGATCCGCGGCATAATGGTCCTAACAGAAAAAACATTACCTTTGGTTTACGCAAGGCAATAATGGTATATCATTGAAAACCAGATATTTCATAAAACTTTCCTTCAAAGGTACCAATTATCACGGCTGGCAGGTCCAGCCCAATGCCATCACGGTCCAACAGGTCCTGGACGAAGATCTCAGCCTGTTGCTCGGAGAGGATATAACGGTGACTGGCTGCGGACGGACGGATACCGGGGTCCATGCCAGGGTCTTCTATGCGCATATGGACTGCAGCAACAGACTGACAGATGACCTGGAATTCCTGTTCAGGATCAACAACAAACTGCCCGGGGATATCGCCATCCACCGGATCATTCCCGTCAGGCAAGATGCCCATGCCCGGTTTGATGCCCTTAGCCGGACCTATGAGTACCATATACAGCGCAGGAAGGAAGTATTCACGAGCGAGTATGCCCATTATGTCTACGGGACACTGGATTTTGCTTCCATGCAGGCCGCCAGTGACATGCTGAAGGAATATACTGATTTCACCAGTTTCAGTAAGGCCGATACAGACACCAAAACCAACCATTGTGAGGTATATACGGCGCAGTGGGATATCACTGAAGATACCATGGCCTTTACCATTACGGCTGACCGTTTCCTGCGCAACATGGTCAGGGCCATCGTGGGTACCATGCTGGATCTTGGATTCGGGCGCATTAGCCTGGATGATATCAGGCAGATCATTGAAAGCAGGAACCGCTCAAATGCCGGCACCTCTGTACCGGCCAAAGGCCTTTTCCTGACTGATGTGCAATACCCCAAGGAAATCTTTCTATAAAAAAACACTGTTTACCGGATAAAATCCGATCTATGAAAAAGCTCCTGACAATAGTTCTAAAAACCCTTCTCTATCTGATTGGAATTCTCCTGGTACTTTTTTTCATATTTTACCTGCTAACAACAGGAGATTATGAAGTAGCCGGAACAGTTGCGCAGGATTCCTCCATCCCGCATATTAAAATTGGCAACACGGTATTCCATGCTGAAACGTTTGGCAGCGACACCAGCGAAGTGGTCATTGCCCTTCATGGCGGACCGGGGAATGATTACAGGTACATACTCCCGCTAAAAGGACTTGCAGATGAATACTTCGTCGTATTTTATGATCAGCGGGGCACAGGTCTGTCACCACGCGTAACGGCAGAAGAATTTACAATGGAGATGATGCTGGCCGATCTGCATGATATCATTGAGTATTATGCAGCCGGCAGGAAGGTGAACCTGATCGGTCATTCCTGGGGGGCCATGCTTGCCTCCGGATACCTATCCAGGCATCCCGAAAGGGTTGATAAGGCAGTGCTTGCCGAGCCGGGGATATTGACCTCGGAGGATGCCAAGGTGTTCATGGAAAAAGTAAAATTCAAAATCAGCCTGGGACTGCTTATCCATTTTGGAAAATGCTGGTTGCAGTCACTCCACGTGAAGGGTCCTGACAAGCAGGCAAGGCAGGATTATTTCCTGCAGACCCTAATGTTGACGGGCAAGTCCAAGAATAATCCATTTGCAGGCTATTATTGCAACAGGGATATGTCTACCTCCTCATTTGATTTCTGGAGATTTGGCGGACTCGCAAATGCATCACTATTCAGGGGTGCCATGGATGAAAAGGGTAACCTGCAACTGAACCTTGTGGATGGAGCTGAAAATTTCACGAATAAGATCCTCTTTATTGCCAGTGAGTGCAATACACTCATAGGGGAAGAACAGCAAAGGATTCACCTGGATTATTATCCCAATGCTGAGCTCGTGGTTATTGAAGATGCAGGGCATACCATGTTCGGTGAGCAGCCTGAGAAAAGTCTGGAGGTTATCAGGAAATATTTCGATGAACCATGATTCGACAAGATATTGTTCTCCTCACGGGCTCTTGATTTTGCCAAATTTTGGCCTTAACTTAAGGTTGCCATGATCGAAATTTCATACAACGATGAATTGGGTGTGCTGCATACCAAAACAGGCGGGGAATTAAGCATTGAGAAGATCCTCGGGCATTATGATGAGATCCGGCAAAATGAAACCTACCCCAGGGACCTGAAGGTGATGATCGACTGCAGATCGACCAGGCTGGCGGTAAAATTGGACGATGTTACGCGCATCGTTGAGGCTGCCAAAAGTACCATTCCCAAATATAAAAGCCTCAGGGAAGCCATCGTCATAACGGCACCTTACGAGACGGTGGTTGCTACATTATTCGAACAGAATGCCCGGTTTGAGCATTACCACTTCAGGTTATTCAATTCTGAAAATGCCGCCCTGCGGTGGCTGAATGCTTTTTGAATCAGCCGGGAAGGTTCCATATCTCCCAGGATTTTTCAGCCTGGAGGATCAGCATCTCATGCCCGTTCTTGACGGTTGCCCCCTTTTGTCTGCCCAGCCGGAGGAATTCCGTTTCAGGAGGATTGTAGACAAGGTCATACAGGATATGTCCGGAAGTGACCAGGTCATAAGGTATGTTCGGGAAAGCCGATGTATCCGGATAGGTACCGAGCGGCGTGGTGTTGATAATCAGGGTATGCTTTTTGATGATCGCATAGCAGAGGTCGATGTAATGCAGCTGGCCTTCGGCCGGATCCCTCGAAACATATTGGTACCCTATCCCCAGCTGCTCCAGTGCATAGGTAACCGCCTTTGAGGCACCCCCGGTTCCCAGCACCAGGGCATGCCTGTGCCCACCCCCCAGCAGGGGAAGCAGTGATTCCCTGAATCCGCAGGCATCCGAGTTGTATCCTTTCAGGTGGATCTTCCCGGAGGTTCGCGTGATCCTTATGGTATTCACCGCACCTATCTGGGCGGCTTCCTGGTCGATCTCGTCGAGCAGGGACATCACCTTTTCCTTATGCGGAATGGTCACATTGAGCCCGATCAGGTCTTTTTCTTCTTGGATCAGTGGCTTAAGTGCCTGCACAGATTGAATGGGATAGTTCCGGTATTCGAATCCCCTGATACCTTCCCTACTGAATTTCTCGCTGAAATACTTCACAGAAAATGAATGGGAAAGCGGATAACCTATCAGTCCCAGGCGTTTCATCCCTTTTGTT